>DASVLY010000281.1:0-7857 GCA_036384635.1 Noviherbaspirillum sp.
TTGCACCGGCGCGGGCTTACGGGCAAAGGTCAGCAGACGATTGTAAGCAGTGTGTCCGGACAGATCGACCAGAATATCGATGCCGTCCTGGCCGATGCGTGCTGCGAGTGCTTCGTCGGACAGGCTGATGCATGGAACCCAGTGATCGCTCAATGCGGCAAGGCGGCTGGTGACTTCATCATGTTGGCGATAATTGTAATAACAGAACACCTCGACTTGCGACTTGTCGTGGCTGGCAAGAGTCGGTTCGATGTAAAAAGCTACGGCATGGTTTCGGAAATCGCCGGAAACATAGCCGATTCTGAGACGCTTGTGTTTGTCGCGCAGGTTGTCATGCTTGGGCCAGAAGGGCTTGAGAGGGGTCTCGAACTGTTGCGCAAAGTGTAGGTGTTCCGCGAATACTTCCTCGGGCGTATGGGTCGGCGAGTTCAGCATCGCAAGCAACAGATTGTTATACCCGCTCGCAAAGTTAGGCGCGTGGGTGATTGCGTTTCGGTAACAGGCAATGGCTTCCTCGATTCTTCCTTGCGCCTGGAGCTCAAGCCCTAGATTGCTATGCGCGCTGGCTAGATCTGGTTTCAGCTCGATCGCTTGCTGGTAACAGACGATGGCCTGATCCGATTTACCAAAGTGTGAGAGCGCGCCCTTTGTATCGGTACTGAATAGTAGTCCCAACTCGTTAAATGCTTCGGGAAAATTTGGCTTGAGTTCGATCGCGCGCAGGAAGCTTGTCGCAGCTTCGACGGGTTTTCCTCTCCGAGCCAGAGAGGCTCCATACTGGGCATGGGCTTCGGGAAAATCCGGCTTGAATGTTATTGCTTTTTCGAAGCAGGCTGCAGCCTCGTCCAACCTTTCCAGTTCCATGAGTCCGTTTCCCAGATTGACCAGCAACACAGTATCATCGGGCTGCAGTGCGAGGGCTCGCCGGAAGCATTCCACAGCGTCTTCCAGATTACTTTGCTCCAGAAGCGCATTTCCCAGATTGGTATGCGCGGCTGCGAAGTCCGGTTTGAGCTCGATTGCCTTCCGATAGCAGGTCACGGCTTCATCCAGTTTGTTCTGCTTTCGAAGAACGATGCCCAGATTCGCATAGGTGGCTGCGTCGGCCGGATCGAGCGCAAGCGCCTGGTTGTAGCATTCGATGGCGGAATCGAGCTCGCCGTGTTCGGCGAACACAATGCCCAGGTTGTTGAACGCTTCAGGAAAATCGGGCTTGAGCGCGATTGCATTCTGATAGCAGGTTGCCGCTTCTGCAGGTATCCCCTGATCTTTGATGGCGTTACCCAGTCGATTCCAGACGATTGCATTGTCGGGCGTATGCTCCAGCAGCTTTTGATAGCTGGCCGTTACCTCATCCAGCCTGCCCAGCGCACGGTACGCCATGTCGAGCGAAAAATAGTAAGCGGCATTGGACGGTTGCGCGCGCACCGCCTTGCTGATTAGTTCAACGGCGTGATTGTTTTGATTCTGTTGATGGGCAATTACCCCGCGCAAATGTAGCGCATCCGGGTTGTGCGGCATCTTCTTGTAAATAGCTTCAGCTTCTTGCAGGCGGCCCGCCCGGTGCAGGTGGAGGGCGTTCTCGAGATCGGCGAGGGATTTGTTGGATTGATGTTTCATTAAGGATCTTTCGTATTGCGCCGTGTATGTTATTCCGCGCTGATTACTCGATTCTTGCCGGCCTTTTTGGCCTTGTAAAGCGCTTCGTCGGCGCGTGCGAACAGTGCCGCCTGGTCTTCCCGGTCCTTGCGCAGCGCCACGCCGGAGCTGAAGGTGATCAGCAGGCGCTGGTTGTCGTGCATGAAAATGCGCTTGGTCAGTTCCCTTTGCACGCGCGTGACGACCTGCACCGCGTCCGCCAATGCCGTGTCGGGCAGCACCAGCAGGAATTCCTCGCCGCCGTAACGGCCGATGATGTCCATCTCGCGCAGCGTCTCCTTGACCACCTTCACCAGGTGGATCAGTGCCCCGTCGCCGGCGCTGTGACCGTGTGTATCGTTGAGCTTCTTGAAATTGTCGAGGTCGAGCAGCGCCACGCACAACGGCGTCTTCTTGCGTTCCGAGCGAGCCATTTCGCGTTCAAGCACCTCGTCCAGGCCGCGCCGGTTCAAGCTGCCGGTCAACTGGTCCTCATACGCCAGCTTGCTCATTTCGGCGAGCTGGGATTCCAGTTCCTGAACGCGGGTTGCGGATACCTCTACCTCCTGGCGTACGGCCATCACATCGTCGTGCCGGCGCACCGCCTCGATATGTGCGATGCGGGTATCGTGCAGCAGCTTGTCCACAATCTGGCTGAGGTCGCCGGCACCTTGTGCCAGGCTGATCTGCTGCGAATAGTTGTCCAGTTTGTTCTGGTAGTCGCCAGTGCTGGCGGCGGCGGTGCCGAGGCGGTCGATCACGGTCAGTATCAGATCCTTCATGCGCGCCTTCGCTTCCCTCAAGCTGTGCTTGAGCAGGCTTTGCTTGTAGATGACTTCCTTCAGACTGCGGGTCGCATCGAGCAGGGATGCATAGTTGACCGGACCGGAGAGTATTTCCTTGACGTTCGCGAGCTGGCCTGCGAGCCAGGCATCGTCCTCCAGCAGCTCGCCGATGTTCTCGATCACCAGTTTGAACAGCCGCAGCAGCAGTTCATGCTCCTCGGCCATGTCCTCGCCTTTCATCTCGACGCGGAAGCAGAACTGCTTGAACCGCGCTTCGATCTCGGCCGTCGCCTGTCTTGCACGCGCGCTGCTGATCTCCGATGCCAGTGCTTCCGATTCCTGCGTGAGTTCCCGCGCGTCTTGCAGCAGCGCGGGGATTGCCAGCGTCAGAGAGCGCACCAGCATCTCGCGCAGCATGCGCGTGACCTGGGTGTCGTTGAAGCGAGGAGCTGCGGCACCGGGTATTTGTTCCGCCTCCGCATGTTCTGGCGGGACCTCGTCGACCAGCGAAATCGAGCGCGTGGTCTCGTGCGGCGGAGCAATTTCGTCGACCAGTGGAATGGATGGCCTTTTCGGTGGCACGGGCTCGATGTCGTCGACCAGCGGAATCGAGCCTGTCTTGGTTGCTGATTTACCGGGCTGGAGTTCCGCGTCCGCCTTTTCGGCGGCCGGCGGCTGCATCAGATGCTTTGTAACGAGTTGATTGAGCTGCCTGCCGTAGCCTTCCCAGTCGCGCTCCTTGACCGAATCGGAAAAACGCTGTGCGAACAGCGTCAGATCGCGCGGACCTTTCGCCAGACTGGCGGCAAGGTCGGCCAGGATCTTCTCGGCGGGAGAGTGTTCGCGATGGCCCGCGACTTCGTCATAGACTTCCCGGTACGCTTCAGGAGTGGGCGCAATGCGCCGCGCGGCGAGGCGGCGGAAAGCTTCGCGTGCGATGTCGGCAGGACTTTGTTGTTCTGGGTTGGTCATTCAGGCGATGGCGGGATTTGGTCCGTTCTGCGCCATCATAATCTCCGGAAATCGCAGACAACCGATGGATTAGCGCGTGAAAGTCTGGCTACTTCAGGATTTGGGAGGAATGCCTGCTGACGGAGTGAGCGCGGATGAAATCCTTTTCCCTTTTTCCGGCAGCGAGCTACGCACAGATTTCAAAGTACGGGTGTTCGCATCTGCAAAACGCCTCATAAGCACGATGTTTCCATACGGAAATAAATATGGCGCAATTCGCTTCGCCGGGGTTGCAGGATGGAAATGTAGATTGTTTGTCACTAAGGGGCGTTAGGCCTCATTCAAATCTCTTTTTCGCCAATTTATTCCTCTCGGGCCTAAGAAAGACCAGCTTTCATGAGGCGTAGTTTTTTTGCCTGGGACCTATAAAAAAAATGGGAGTAATCGTGCAAAAACTATCCAACCGCTTAAAAAGCTGTCACATCATTCTTTCCGCCATTCTGCTTTGCCTGAGTTTGGCGTCGGGTGTTGCGGTCGCGGGCATTGGGGTTTCCACTGAGGTGATTACTTCGGATATGCCCACAACGGGTTCCTCCTTGCAGCCTTCAATCAGCGGAGATGGCAGGTATGTAGCTTTTTTATATCAAGTCAATGCTAATAAGGCAGACGTCTTCGTCTATGACCGTGCTACGAGAGCCAAAAAACAGGTGACGCTTTCTCCCACTGGCGAGTCGGGGAATAACGCGAGTTCTTCACCAAGGATCAGCAGGGATGGTCGTTACATTGTGTTCTATTCGAATGCCACTAATTTGGTATCTGGCAAAACGGGTGTTTTTGTTTATGACCAAATGACCCGGGCAGTGGAATGGATTGGTTCCAATGGCAATTCCGCCTATGGTTTGGGAATAAGTTTCGATGGGCGGTATGTCGCTTACATGAATGTCAACGTCGCGCCAGGGGGGAATATTGTTGGTTCCACATTTTTTGTGTGGGACCGGGTTGCTCAAGCCACTCAGAAGCTGAACGCCCAGCTCCCGGGTGGGCGTATCGATATCAGCGACGATGGCCGCTATTTTTCCTATACTGTTCGACGAACCACTTCTAGCAGTGCGTTTGACGTATTCGTATATGACCGTATGACTGGAACCAGTGAACAGGTCAACGTCAATAACGCAGGGCAGGGAGGGAACGCCACCGGTACTGGAGCGGGTGGGTTGCCGTCGATGAGTTCGGATGGCCGTTTTGTGGCGTTTGAATCTGATTCAACCAATTTGGTGGCAAACGATACCAATAATACTTGGGATATTTTTGTTCGTGATCGAAGCGCAGGCACGACGGAGCGTGTCAGTGTTTCCAGTGCTGGCGTACAAAGCGCTGCTTATAACACCATGCCTAACCTTAGCGCTGACGGACGGTATGTGGTGTTTGCAGGGCTTGATGGCAATCTGGATCTTTCCGGCAACAAGATACCGGGTGTGTTTATCCACGATCGCGTAACCAGAACCACACGGCTCGTCGATAATATGGCTGCGTGGCCAGTCACCAGTACGAATGGCCAATATGTTGCCTATCAATATTCCCCTGGGACAAACACTCAAATTGCCGTAGCCGACCTCGGTCCTCCGGCGAGCGTCTCGCTGTCGACCACGACACTGTCGCTGACCGAAGGCGGCACTGCTGGCACCTACACGGCAGTGCTTGCCACCGCTCCCACGGCCAACGTGACCCTGACCATTTCCCCCAATTCGCAACTGAGCGCGTCACCGGCCCAGCTTATCTTCACTCCCACCAACTGGAATGTCCCGCAAACCGTTACAGTGCAGGCGATTCAGGACGGCATCGTCGAGGGTAATCACACCGGCACGATCAGCCATACGGTAACGAGTACCGATCAAAGCTACAACGGCATCAGCATTCCCGGCCTGACGGTGGCGATCAACGATGCCGTCATCCCCGTCGCTATCATTCCGGTCACCTCAGGCACCGTCTGGACCCAGTCCGGCTTGCCGGTCACCGGCACTGCTGCGCCGGGTGCGACCGTAATGGTGACCGCGACCAATCTGACGACCAGCACCGTGAGTGCAGCGAGCGCCGTGGCCAATGCGAACGGCGCCTGGAGCCTGACTCTGACTGGTCTGGTCGACGGCAATTACGAACTCCAGCCCGAAGCCAGCGGCCTCAAAGGCAACAAGCTCACGTTCACCGCCGACATCACCGGCAGTCTGCGTCCGGTTCTGCTGCCTCCGGTGCCGGACGGCGGCGTGTGGACCCAGGCCAATGTCCCTCTGCGCGGCACCGCCCCTCCTGGCTCCACGGTCATTCTCCACATTCTGGGCTTGCACAACGGCGCAACCAGCACGCGCACCACGGTGGCAGCCGATGACGGCACCTGGAGCATCCTGCTGCCCGATCTGGAAGACTGCCATTACCAACTGCAAGCCGAGGTCAATGGCTTGTTCAGCAATCTGCTCATTGTCAATGTTGATAGTCATGCGCCGATGACGACTCTGTCAGTCAGCCTCGGCAGCAGTGGAAGCGGCGGTGGCGCAACCGCCGGTGGCGCGAGTGTGGGCAGTTGGAATACCGGCTCCCTTACCATCGGCTTGTCAGCAGTCGACGGCGCTGCCGGCCAAGGCGTGGATCGCATCGAATACCGCCTCGACGATGGCGCGTGGATCGTCTTCCCCGGTGCCGGTCTGACCCTCGACCACGATGGCATCTACAACTTCTGCTATCGCTCGGTGGACTTGGCCGGCAACGTCGAACAGGCACATTGCGTGCCGCTGTGGATCGATACGGCCGCGCCCACTGTCACACCGAGCTTCGACGCAGCACGCAACCTCCTGAGCCTGAACGCCACGGATGCCGTCTCCGGCATTGACAGTCTGGAGATCAGTCTCGACGGCGGCATCACCTGGACCAGCTCAAGCGGCACTGTTTCGTTTCCGCACGACGGCCGCTACACCGTGCTTTATCGCTGCCGCGATAAAGCCGGCAATGTCACGACCGGGCAGACCACGGTCACCGTTGCCACGCTGCCGAGCCTGAGTCTGCCGCCGGATCAGAGCGCTATCGAAGGCCGTGCCCAAAGCTTCACCCTGGGCTCGTTCGCCGATCAAGGCAGCGACAGTCCCTGGCGTCTGGACATCGATTGGGGCGATGGCTTCAGCCACGATGTGCAGACCTTGGCCGCACCCGGTTCTCTGGGCAGCAGGATGCACGCCTACCCCGATAACGGCATGTACACGGTCACCCTGAAAATCACCGATGCGGCCGGCAATACCAGCAGCAAGAGTTTCAGGATCGGGGTGATTAATGCAGCACCGACGGCGGATCTGGTGGCCGGCGGCCCGATCAACGAAGGCAGCACGGCGAGCGTGGCATTGAGGAATCCGAGCGACCCGTCGGGCATCGACATCCAGGCCGGATTCCATTATGCGTTTGCCTGCGATGGCGGGACGCTCGCAGGTGCGACCTATGCAAACAGCAGTGCGGCAGCGACCGCCGCTTGTGCCTATGCGGATGGCCCGAGCACGCATATGGTGCGCGCCCGCATCATCGACAAGGATGACGGGTTCACCGAATACATGGAGAGCGTCGTGGTCAATAATGTTCCCCCCAGCGTTGGCCCCGTCACCGCTCCGGCAGCGCCTGTGGCGCTGAATACGGCGGTGAACGTGCATGCCGGTTTCACCGACCCTGGCGTGCTCGATACCCATACCACAGCAATCGACTGGGGTGACGGCACAACCAGCAGCGGCAGCATGATGGAGGCAAACGGATCGGGTTCGGTAACAGGCACGCACAGTTACGCCACGCCCGGACTGTATACAGTCAAGGTCACGGTGACCGACAAGGATGGCGGAGTAGGTTCATCCAGCTATCGGTATGTCGTGGTAGTCGACCCGAACGGTCCGTTCGTCACGGGCGGCGGGCAGGTCGATTTGCCGGAAGGGCCTGCGCAGTTTGATTTTGTGGTCAAGTACAAGGACAAGGGGCAGTCGACCCCGACCGGCAATGGGCAACTACAGCTCACCTCGGGCAAGTTCAGCTTCCGCAGCAGCCGCTACGACTGGCTGGTCGCTACCGAGGGCAAGGCTGTGTTCGCCGGGTCGGGAACGCTGAACGGCGCGGGCGATTACGGGTTCATGGTGAACCTGATCGATGCAGGCAGCGGCAAGAAGGGATCGGATGCGCTGCGTATAAAGATCTGGGACAAGGCCACGGGTGCGGTGGTGTACGACACGCAGCCGGGAGCGGCGGAGACGGCTGATCCGACGCTGTTGTTCAGCGGGGGCAACATCACCATTCATAAATAAAGAAAGGAAGGAAACCGGATGAGCGGTTTCCTTCAAAACGCCATGATCGTCAGGCGCGCTACTCCACCAGACGATTCTTGATCGCGTAATGCGTCAATTCCGCGTTGTGCCGCAGTTTCATCTTTTGCAGCAGGCGCGTGCGGTACATGCTGATGGTTTTTGCC
>DASVLY010000282.1:0-3092 GCA_036384635.1 Noviherbaspirillum sp.
GCGCAACAAGGGTGAAAAGATCACTGTGCTCACCTGCTACGACGCCAGCTTTGCGGCCCTGATGGATCATTGCGGCGTCGACGTTCTGCTGGTCGGCGACTCGCTCGGCATGGTGTGCCAGGGGCACAGCTCGACCTTGCCGGTAACGATGGACGAAATTGCTTACCATACTGCCAGCGTTGCGCGCGGCAACCAGACCGCGTTCCTGATCGCAGATATGCCTTTCGGCAGTTATGCAACAGCGGAGGATGCATTCAGGAATGCGGTGAAGCTGATGCAGGCCGGCGCACAGATGATCAAGCTCGAAGGTGGCGCATGGCTTGCGCCGACAGTGCGTTTTCTGACCGAACGCGCAGTCCCGGTATGCGCGCATGTCGGCCTGACGCCGCAATCGGTGCACCAATTCGGCGGCTACAAAGTACAAGGGAAAACGGTTGAAGCGGCCGATCAGTTGAAAGCCGACGCCTTGGCGCTGCAAACCGCCGGCGCATCGCTGATCGTGCTCGAAGCGGTTCCATCAACGCTCGGCAAGGAAGTCACCGAATTGCTCTCGATCCCGACCATAGGCATTGGTGCGGGTCCTGATTGCTCCGGCCAGGTATTGGTGATGCACGATATGCTCGGTGTTTTTCCCGGGCGGAAGGCACGCTTCGTGAAAAACTTCATGGAAGGCCAGAACAGCATTGAAGCTGCAGTGCGCGCCTATGTCACTGCGGTCAAGGACCGGGATTTCCCCGGTCCGGAGCATTGCTTCTAGTGGGTCACTTGGCAACGGGATGCGCAAATAAAAGCGATGGATTTTTGTGCCAGACAAGGCGCGAACCACAGCGATAGCCGTCGCTATCGCGAGGATTCGCAACGCCGTATGGCGCAAAAAGACGCGCTTTTATGTGCATTCTGTTGCCAAGTGACTCACTAACTGCCCTGCTCTTCGTAACGCACAAAGCTGCCTGGCAGCTTTGCCGCCAGCTCTTCCGGGTTGCTCACCGTAAGACCCAGATCGCGCAGCAACCCGTCCTGCAAACCGTAGATCCAGCTATGGATGGTCAGTTGCTGGCCGCGTTCCCATGCATCCTGCACAATCGTGGTCCGAGAGACATTGACCACTTGCTCCAACACATTCAATTCGCACAAACGGTCCTGTTTGACCTTGGTAGGCAGCATCTCTCCCAGGTAACGTTCATGCTTCTGACGCACATCCTGCACATGGTGCAGCCAGTTGTCCGCCAGACCGATGCGGCGCCGCGCCAACGCCGCATGCACACCGGAACAGCCATAATGACCGCAGACGATCACGTGCTTGACTCCAAGCACATCGATTGCAAACTGCAACACCGACAGGCAGTTCAGGTCGGTATGAACGACTACGTTCGCGATATTACGATGAACAAATAATTCGCCCGGAAGCAGATTGACGATTTCATTCGCCGGCACGCGGCTGTCGGCACAGCCGATCCACAGGTATTCAGGAGACTGCTGGTTGGCAAGCTTTTTGAAAAAGCCTGCATCATGCGCCACCATCGATGCCGCCCAATCTCGATTATTCTGGAACAGTTGTTCCAGCATCACATTATCTTTATTTTGTTCTGTCATGTTAGACACAAAAGAAGAATAGCCACCAAGGAAGAATATATTTCAACACTTCGCTCGATGGCGAAATGCTGCCGTCCGCACTATTCAAACCTTCAGGACGTGGTTCCGATTCACATGTCAGAAACCACGCACAGTCAGGTCACTCGAAGAACTCCTTCACCTTGTCTCTCCAGGACTTGCTCTGCGGACTATGCTTGGCACCGCCGGCACTCATCAATTGCTCGAACTCCTGCAGCAATTCCTTCTGGCGCTCTGTCAATTTCACTGGCGTTTCTACCACGACATGGCAGAACAAATCGCCGGCGTAACCGGAACGCACACCCTTGATGCCTTTGCCGCGCAAGCGGAAGGTCTTGCCGGATTGAGTGCCTTCCGGCAGTGAGAACGATGCCTTGCCGTTCAAGGTCGGCACTTCGACTTCGCCGCCCAGTGCGGCTTTCGCAAACGAAATCGGAATTTCGCAATGCAAGTCATCGCCATCGCGCTGGAATACCGGATGCGGCTTGATGCGGATTTCGACATATAAATCGCCCGGCGGGCCGCCGTTCATGCCCGGTTCGCCATTGCCGGAAGAACGAATGCGCATGCCGTCGTCGATACCGGCCGGAATCTTGACTTCCAGCGTCTTGTTCTTCTTGATGCGCCCGGCGCCGCTGCAGGAGGGGCATGGATTCGGAATGGTCTTGCCGGTGCCATGGCATTTCGGGCAGGTTTGCTGGATGCTGAAGAAGCCTTGCTGCATGCGCACCTGACCGTGTCCGCCACAGGTGCCGCAGGTGGTCGGCGACGTGCCCGGCTTTGCACCGGAGCCATGGCAGGTTTCGCATTCATTCCATGCCGGCACGCGAATCGTGGTATCGAAACCATGCGCCGCCTGCTCCAGCGTGATTTCCAGGTTGTAGCGCAAGTCCGCGCCACGGTAGACCTGCGGTCCGGAACTGCGGCCGCGGGCGCTTTGCCCGAAAATATCGCCGAAAATATCGCCGAACGCATCGGAGAAACCGCCGAACCCGCCAGCCCCGGCGCCGAACCCGCCTGCACCCATGTTCGGGTCCACGCCGGCATGGCCGTAACGGTCATATGCTTCGCGCTTGGCGGAATCGGACAGCATCTCGTAGGCCTCCTTGGCCTCCTTGAATTTCTCTTCCGCCCCTTTGCTATCCGGATTGCGGTCCGGATGGTATTTCATTGCGAGATTGCGATACGCTTTCTTGATCTCTTCGTCGGAAGCGTTCTTCGCTACGCCCAGTATCTCGTAATAGTCACGCTTTGCCATCGGTGGCACCCTGTCCTCTAAGCACAAACGCCGAGCCGCAGATCACGAACGATCACTGCAGCTCGGCGAATCATCGCGGCGCAAACCGCGACGCAGACCTGTTATTTATCCTTGACTTCCTTGAAGTCGGCATCGACGACGTCTTCTTCCTTCGCTTTCGACTCGGATGCGTCCGCACCGCCAGCCGCGCCACCGGCAGCGCCTGCTGCCTGCTGCGCCTGCA
>DASVLY010000283.1:0-3580 GCA_036384635.1 Noviherbaspirillum sp.
CTTCTCTGTCCGGGATCGGCCAAGCCGCATGGAATGCACTTGTAGCTGCACAAACAGACCGCAATCCCTTCCTGTCCTATGCATTTCTCGATGCGCTGCATGAGTCGGGCTGCGCATCGCCCGACACCGGGTGGCAACCGCAATATCTGACGTTGTGGCACGCTGATGAGTTGCATGCGGCGCTGCCGCTGTACGTGAAATACCATTCCTACGGCGAATACGTGTTCGACTGGGCGTGGGCCGATGCGTATGCGCGCAACGGCCTGGAGTATTACCCAAAGCTATTGTCGGCAATTCCATTCACCCCGGTGGCAGGCAGCCGCCTGCTCGCGCGAGACGATGCGGCTGCGCAAAAACTGATCGTGGCGTTGTGTTCGCTGCAGGAAAAAAGCGGGCTGTCTTCGACGCACATTTTGTTTCCGCCCGAGAGCCAGGCACAAATGCTGCAGTCGGCAGGATTCATGCTGCGCTCGGGCGTGCAATTCCACTGGCTCAATCAAGGCTATCGGAACTTCGACGACTTCCTGGCGGCGCTCGACCGCAAGAAGCGGAAAAACATCCGCGCCGAACGGCGCAAGGTGGAGCAAGCCGGCATCCGGTTTCGTCACATACCGGGCGATGACGCAACCGAAGCGGACTGGCGCTTTTTCAAGCACTGCTACGACAGCACCTATGCAGCCCATTACTCAACGCCGTACCTGAACCTCGATTTCTTCCTGCGCATCGGCGAAACGATGCCGCAACATATCCTCCTCATCATCGCCGAGCGAAACGGCAAGCCGATTGCCAGTTCCCTGGTGTTTCATGACGAGCGCGTGTTGTACGGCCGCTACTGGGGGGCGCTTGAGGAAGTGCCGTGCCTGCATTTCGAAACCGCATACTATCAGCCGCTCGAATTCTGCATTGCGCGGGGAATCGCTCGTTTTGAAGGCGGCGCACAAGGCGAGCACAAGATGGCGCGTGGCTTCCTGCCTGAGAAAACCTGGTCCACCCACTGGCTTGCGCATTCCGCGTTCGCCGGTGCGGTCGAACGCTTTCTGCAGCAGGAAGCCGGCGGGATCGCCGCGTATATCGACGAATTAGGCGAGCGCACCCCATTCAAGGCGACGTAACCAATAGTCAGTAAAAAACGCATGGCGCGCGAATCACCGTACACATCACTTCTTGCCAAAGATAAAACTTCGGGGCATGCTCTTGCACCATGAGCTACTCATCTGCTGCCAGCATCATGTCGAATGATCCCGCAATCAGCCGGATCGGGCGCTTCTACATTACACGCGAGTTGGGACGCGGCACCGTCGGCTGCGTCTATCTCGGGCACGATCCGGTAATGGGGCGCGATGTGGCGATCAAAACCTGGAATCCACGCCTGACCCTCATCGAAAAATCGATATACAAGCAGCAGTTCCTTAATGAAGCGAGAGCTGCCGGCAGGCTGTCGCATCCGAACATCGTGACGATCTACGATGCGTCGATTGAAAACGGCGCGACCTACATCGCAATGGAATACCTGCAGGGACAAGAACTGAACAAACTGCTGGACAGCGGGCATCGCTTCACACCGGATGAGGTCGCATCGGTCATCTGGAGAATCGCCGACGCACTCAATCATGCACACCACAACGGTGTTGTGCATCGCGATATCAAGCCGGCCAATATCTTCATGACCAATGCTAACCAGCCGAAGCTGGTTGACTTCGGTATTGCACGTGCGCCGAACCGGGTAAACCGCACGGCAGGCAATGTACCTGATGACCAGACGCATACGATTTTCCAGCCCAATCACCTGCTCGGCACGCCGAACTACATGTCGCCGGAGCAGGCGCTGGGCCAACCGGTGGACGCACGGACCGATATCTATTCGCTGGGAGCGGTGATGTACGAAATGCTGGTCGGACAGAAACCGTTCCAGTCCGACGACACTGACAAGCTGCTGAACCTCATCGCGTACAAGACACCCACGGCACCGCATAAAGCTGTCCCGGGAATCCCTCCGGCGCTGTCGCAAATCGTGAAGAAGGCGATGAGCAAGCGTGTGGAAAAGCGTTACCAGACTGCCGAGGAGATGGCGCTCGATATCAAGCGCTATTTGCGGCGCGCGCGGCGCCACATGAAGATCCCGATGCCGGTAGCCGAAAAGCACCAGGCTGAAGCCATGCCGCTCGGACGCCGTTTCCTGTTCTGGGGCGGATACCTGTCGTTCCTGGCAGCGGCGGCGATCACCGCTTTCATCCTATGGCGCTGAATAGAACGGATTGATTCCGGCTTCAAGAATCCAGGCAGAACTACCGCACACTCAACGCCGTCAACACCTGCCCCTTCAGCGTCTTGATCAGCGCGGTTTCATCCGCCGGCATGCCTTCCGACGCCGGCTGATTACGGTCCGCATAGAACAGGCCGAGTTGCCGGTTCTGCGCCACCAGCGGCAGCACGATGAAGCTGCGCGCGTCCGGCAGCAGCGTGCGGTGCCAGGCCGGAAGCAGGTTGCGGATCTTGGGAATGCTGGCATCGGAAATCATCAAGTCGGCATCGTTTTCCAGAGCCAGTTTGAACAGGTCGTTGCCGGCAGGCCGGAAAACGAAGCCAGCCTCGCGTGCCATATAGTTTTCGCCTACCGATATCCGCGCGCGGAACATGTTCATCTGCCCATCTTTCAGACACACGGTGGCAAACCGGAAACCCATGCCGCTGTAGAGCGTTTCCAGAACCAACAGCATCAGGTCGTTCACCCTACAGCCGCCGGAGGCCATCATCTGCGTCGCGTCCAGCACACCCGCCAGTAGCAGGTCACGCGCATTGAGCGGCTTGCCGCTCGCATGGCGCGCACTTACTTGCAAGGGCTGCGCGTCTTCCGCAAGCTCCAGCATCAGTTCACTTGGCAATGCGGATTCCTCAGACGCTTTTTTCACCGCCTGCTCTGCCGTTTCTTCGGAAGGCTGCGAAAGCACATCCTCGCCGGCCAATTCACGCGATTCGCATGCGGCGCGGGTCAACAATTGGTGTAGCTTGAGAGCGTCAAGGTTGAGTGCAATACCGAAACGTGTCAGCACCGCCTCACGTTCGTTTTCCTGGTCCGGATCATTCATCCCAGGAACCAGCCGGGCAGCGCTCGCGCTGAATGCGGCAACCTGCTGCATCCATTCCTGCTGCCCTTTCGCAGGTTTCAATACACCTGCGGGCAACTGCGCCAACGCCTGGATAATAGGTTCCGGGATATTCCATTCACGCAGGATCGATTCGCCCAACTGATCAAGACTGCAGCCCAGCACTTCCATCGATGCCTGGACAGGCGTATGACTGCCGCTTTCGACCAGCGCCATGAATTTCACGTACAGATTGTGATCGTGCGCCGCCAGCAGCAAGCGGCCGATATTCTTGAACAGCCCTGCAATCGCCGCCTCTTCCCCGCACTTGTGATGGCTATTGCGGACCACCTCGCGCCCGATGATGCTGGCATTCAGCGAGAGCATCAGCTCGTTGCGCACGCTTTGCGCATGCACCTTCGCCAGGCGATCCACCAGCAGCATCGCAAGTGCAGTGGTTTTAACGGTTTCGAGACCGATCAGGAAAATCGCTTTCG
>DASVLY010000284.1:0-7092 GCA_036384635.1 Noviherbaspirillum sp.
TGCGGGCAATCGAAGCCGCGCGCATCCGCATGGAAAACGGTGCCTACGGCGACTGTGCGAGCTGCGAAACGGAAATTCCCTACGAACGCCTGAAGGTGCAGCCGACTGCGGAGCGTTGCGCGCCTTGCCAGGAAACATATGAAAAAACGCACGTCGATATGCTGCGGGGAACGTCCCTGTAGAGGGTGTACATGCGATATGCTGGCGGCTAATCGTACAATGCATGCCGGCATGACCCGCATGCATCATTGACAGGGGGACCGACGCATGGACGACGCATTACGCACGCTGCTGCAGAAAATGCCGAAGGCAGAACTGCATATTCATATCGAAGGATCGCTGGAGCCGGAGCTGATCTTTGCATTGGCCGGCCGCAACGGCGTCACGCTCAACTATGCATCGGTGGAAGCGTTGCGCCGCGCCTACGCTTTCACCGACCTGCAGTCTTTTCTCGACATTTATTATGCCGGCGCCAGCGTGCTGCTGCACGAGCAGGATTTTTACGACATGACTCGGGCATACCTGCAGCGGGCGCGTGCCGACAACGTCAGGCATGCGGAAATCTTTTTCGACCCGCAAACCCACACCGAACGCGGAGTGGCGTTTTCCACGGTGATCAACGGCATCCATCGCGCGTTGCAGGATGCGAACCGCGAGTGGGGCATGAGCGGGGCGTTGATCATGTGTTTCCTGCGCCATCTGTCCGAAGAAGATGCGTTCGCGACGCTGGAAATGGCATTGCCGCATCGCGACAAGTTCATCGGTGTCGGACTGGATTCGTCCGAACGCGGTCATCCGCCGGAGAAATTTGCACGGGTATTCGCGCGCTGCAAGGAGCTTGGCCTGCACCTGGTCGCGCATGCGGGGGAAGAGGGGCCGCCGGAATATATCCGTACCGCGCTCGACATATTGCACGTCGAGCGCATCGATCATGGAGTGCGCTGTCTTGAGGATGCGGCACTGACGCAGCGGTTGGCGAAGGAGCGGGTGCCGCTGACCGTCTGTCCGCTGTCCAACATCAAGTTGCGCGTATTCGACCGGCTCGCCGATCATAATCTGCTGAAACTGCTCGACGCCGGTCTCCTTGTGACTGTCAATTCGGACGATCCGGCGTATTTCGGCGGCTATATGAACGAAAACTTCATCCAGTTGTTCGAGGCGTTGCCGTTGCAGCGGCAGCATGCGCGGCAACTGGCGTGCAACAGTTTTACCGCGTCTTTCCTCGATAACGACGCACGGCAGAAATTCCTGGATGAGGTCGACGCCTGTTTTACGCAGTAGTGAACACAGTAAGTGGTGAACGATCATGGCTGATCCGCTTTCCGCTGCTGCCCTGGCCGGCGGGCTCTCCTGGGCCAGCGGCATCCGGCTCTACATGACGCTGTTCATCGCCGGCTGGTTCGGGCGGACCGGCTGGATTCAGTTGCCGTCGTCGCTGGAGGTACTGGAATCGCCGTGGGTGCTGGCGGTGACAGGGGCCTTGGTGGTCATCGAATTCCTTGCCGACAAAGTCCCCGGCATCGATTCGGCGTGGGATGCGATTCATACCTTGATCCGCATTCCGGCCGGCGCGATACTCGGCGCCGCCGCATTGGGGGAGGTCGACCCGCAGTGGACCACGATTGCCGCGATCATCGGCGGCACCTTCGCCGCCGGCGCGCATGCCACCAAGGCGGGCAGCCGTGCGTTGATCAATACTTCGCCGGAGCCTTTCAGTAATTGGGCTGCGTCTTTTTCTGAAGACATCGCGGTGTTCGGCACCCTGTGGGCGGCGTTCTTTCATCCCTGGATCTTGTTTGTCCTTCTCGCACTGTTTCTGGTGCTTGCGTGGTGGCTGCTGCCGAAATTGTGGCGCGGGCTGCGGTGGTTGTTCAGAAAGTTGAGGACTTAGAGGGTGTTAGTGCAATCCTTGCGAATGATGTTGCGTGACTGGCGGGCAGGCGAGTTACGTTTCCTGCTGGTCGCGCTGATCGTCGCCGTGGCGTCGCTGTCCTCGGTCGGTTTTTTCGTGGACCGCATGCGCGCCGGACTCAATCGCAACGCGAATCAGTTGCTGGGTGCCGACTTGGTGATTAACGCCGATCAACCTGTGAATACGGCGTGGCGTGCCGAAGCGCAGCGGCGCGGTTTGCAACTGGCTGAAACGGTGGCTTTTCCCAGCATGGCGCTTGCAGGCGAGGGGGATGATGCGCGTTCGCAACTGGCGTCGATCAAGGCCGTTTCGCCTGGTTACCCATTGCGCGGCAGCCTCAAGCTGGCAGCGGGCGACGATGCCGATGTCGAAACCCGTGATATTCCCGTGCCGGGGACGGTGTGGGTGGATGCGAATATCTTGTCGGCGCTCGGCCTGAAACCGGGTGATGCGCTGAAGCTTGGCGACAGCATGTTTCGCATCGCGCAGGTGATCTCGATCGAGCCGGACCGCGGTGCCGTGTTCCTGAACTTCGCGCCGCGCGTGATGCTGCGCTTGTCCGATCTGCCTGCCACCAATCTGATCCAGGACGGTTCGCGCGTTACCTATCGCTTGCTGGTGGCGGGCGAACCGCAACCGGTTGCCGATTTCAGGCAATGGCTGCAGGCCAGGATGGCGCACGACAATATCAAGGGTGTGCGACTGGAGGCGCTGGAATCCGGCAGGCCGGAAATGAGTGCAACCCTGGAGCGCGCCGGGCGCTTCCTGTCGCTGGTCGGCTTGTTGTCCGCCATGCTGGCCGCGGTTGCCATCGCGATGGCGGCGCGCCGTTTCATGCTGCGTCATCTCGATGCGTGCGCCATGATGCGCTGTCTGGGGCTCACGCAACATCAGGTGACGTTGCTGTATCTGACCGAGTTCGTCGTGCTCGGCATCATCGGCAGCGCAATCGGCACGCTGGTGGGATTTGGCGCGCATTTCGTGCTGCTCGAATGGCTCGGCAGGCTGGTGAGCAACGCAGTGCCGCCCGCCACCTTCCTTCCTGCGGTGCAAGGTGTTGCAATCGGCATGCTGTTGCTGCTCGGGTTTGCGCTACCGCCGGTACTGCAATTGCGCAATGTGCCGTACAACTGCGTGATCCGGCGCGAGCAGGACGCACCGCAGCCGGTGACGCTGGCGACTTATGGGCTGGGGGTGGCCGCCTTCATCGGTTTGCTGTTATGGCAGACAGGCGACCCCAGGCTGGGGTTGCTGACGGCAGCCGGCTTTATCGGCGGCTTTGCGCTGTTTGCGCTGGCCGGGTGGTTGAGCCTGAAGGCGCTGCGCATGCTGCGCTTGCGCATCAATCATCCGGGCTGGCGTTTCGCGCTCACCGGATTGGAAAGACGCACCGGCGCGACCGTGGTGCAGATCGTCGCGCTGGCGCTTGGCCTGATGGCATTGCTGCTTTTGACCGTGGTGCGCGGCGACCTGGTTAATGCATGGCGCATGTCGACGCCGCCGGATGCGCCCAACCGTTTCGTCATCAACATCCAGCCGGACCAGAAGGGCGAGATCGAACAGCGCATGGTGCGTACCGGCATCAATAATCCGTTGTTGTATCCGATGGTTCGCGGCCGCTTGATTCAGATAAACGATGTGCCGATTACTGGCAGCACCTATGTCGACGAGCACGCGCGGCGCCTGGTGGAACGTGAATTCAATCTGTCGACGATGCGCACCGTGCCGCCGCAGAACCGGATCGTCGCCGGACGCTGGTATGACGACAGCAAGCCGGAAGCGTCGGTCGAGGAAGGGCTGGCGAAGACCCTGAACCTGAAGCTCGGCGACAGGCTCAGGTTCGACGTCGCGGGCCAGACCGTGGATGCGACCGTGACCAGCTTGCGCAAGCTGGAATGGGGATCGATGCGCGTCAATTTTTTCGTGATCCTCAATCCGCGCCTGCTTGAAAACATGCCGCAGACCTGGATTACGGCGTTCCATTTGCCGGCATCGAAGAATGCCTTTGCCAATGCGCTTACGCGCGATTTTCCGAATCTGACCATGGTCGATGTCGGCAGCGTGATCCGGCAACTGCAGGGCGTGCTGGACCAGGTGATCGCCGCTGTCGAATTCCTGTTCCTGTTTACGCTGGTTTCCGGCGTGCTGGTGCTGTATGCGGCGCTGGTCGGTTCGCAGGATGAACGAATCCGCGAGGCGGGCCTGCTGCGCGCGCTGGGCGCAACACGCTCGCAGCTATCGCAGGCGCAGCGCATCGAATTCGTTCTGGTCGGCGCTCTGGCCGGCGTGCTGGCAGCCAGCGGCGCGGCTGCGGTCGGTTGGACACTCGCCAGATATGTGTTCAATTTCGAATGGACATTCAGCCCCTTCGTCTGGCTCGCAGGCCTCGTCGCCGGCGCGCTTTGCGCATTCGCTGGCGGCTGGGTCGGCTTGCGCAATGTGCTCAGGCAGCCGCCGTTGCAGACGCTGCGCGGCGGCTAATTCTCTCTTTTTTCACACGCATTATTCATTCCGGAAATCGCTTTCCGTTCCAGTCGGCACGGTCAAAATCATGCTTCCACCGACGTGAAATTCAATCTTGTCGCCAGTTGATGAGTGTCAAAACAGACAACATGCGGGAACGTAGAGTTGTAGTTCAGATAAGTTGCCAATGACCGAGAGACCATAGAGCAAGGACGGATTCATGCTGTTTGCGTGCGGATGCGCGCGGCGCTGGTCTGAGTCTCGCTCGCCTCATTGACATGCCGCCGAATCCACGATGCGGTTGACAGGTCCGGAACGGGCTTATTGAACATTGCACATGCCATCAAGCATTCTGGCAGGTTTGTACTATTCATGTGGGGTAATCATATGCATTTCGAATTCAAGACATCTCTCAAAAGGTGGGGTGTAGCTGCTGCCATGCCGTGGGTTGCCGCATGCTCGTCCGTGGCTCCGGGTATGCATTTCGACCAGCAGAGAGCTTATAACTCCTCGGCCGAATCGAGCGTGCCATCATCAGGCGGTGCGGGAAATGAAAATCCCAATGCAGTGCTGAAGCCGATCACCGCGCAGTTGGTGAAGGCCGAGAAAGAGATGCGCGAAAAGCAGGTGACCCAGGACATCAGTTCGCTGCTGGTGAAGCCGAAACCGTACAAGATCGACAGCGGCGATGTGCTGTCGATTGTCGTATGGGACCATCCCGAATTGTCCAACAACGCCACAGTGGCGATGGGCGGCTATGCCGGCGTTGGCTCCGATGCGTCAGTCTCTGCGGCTGCGGCGCCGCCGGCCGGGTTCATTGTCGAGCATGACGGCATGATCCAGTTTCCGTATGCAGGCGCCATCAAGGTCGCGGGCCTGACGCAGGAAGAGGCGGGCAAGCTGTTGAGCAGCAAGCTGTCGCGTTATCTTCGTAATCCGAGGGTCACGCTGCGCGTGCAGTCCTATCGCAGCAAGCGTGTGTATGTCGACGGCGAAGTGAAAAGCCCGGGACTGCAGGCGATCAACGATATCCCGATGACGCTGGTCGAGGCGATCAATCGCGCCGGCGGCGTGCTGCAGAGCGGCGACCAGAGTCAGGTCGTGGTCAATCGCAACGGGACCAATTACCAGATCAATCTTCCGCAACTGGTGCAGCGGGGGGTGAACCCGTCGAGCATCCTGCTGCAGGATGGCGACGTCGTGCGCGTGCGTTCGCGCGACGAGAGCAAGGTCTTTGTGTCGGGTGAGGTGGTCAGCCCGCGCGCACTGCCGATGCATAACGGACGCCTGACGCTGAACGAGGCGCTCGGCGAGTCAGGCGGCGTCAATCCGGTGAGCGGCGACGGCAGCCAGATCTATGTGATCCGCAGGTCGGGAACGGATCAGGTGGTGTACCAGCTTGACGGGCGCTCGCCCGGCGCGCTGGCGATGGCGGAAAGCTTCGAGCTCTATCCCAAGGATGTCGTGTATGTCGCTGCAACGCCGCTGGCGAACTGGAATCGCGCGATCAGCCAGATCTTCCCCAGCGCGTTGTCCGGTGCGGTCGGAGCGGCAGGAGCAGTCGCGCCGCCCAGATGATAACTGCCACTTTGAACAGCCGCATCCGTTGCATTTGCGCCGATGGTTGCGCCGGGAAATCATGTTGTCGGATGCGGCACTTGTGCCGGCCGACGCCGGTTGATATGCGTTCTAACTCCATTCAGATAATTTTATGATGAATCAATCCATACCTCTGTTGTCCGGACCGCAGAACGCACGGCACGACGATGAAGAAATCGAGCTGGCAACCTATCTCGATATTCTCTGGCAGAGCCGCTGGCTGATCGCAGGCATTGCGTTTGTAGTGACCGTGCTGGGCGCATGTTATGCGTTCCTTGCAAAGCCGGTGTACGAAGTGAACATGTTGATCCATGTCGAAGAGGAGAGCCAGAAGGAGTCGAAGAACATCGTGGGCGACCTGTCATCGATGTTCGATGTCAAGACATCGGCGCTTTCCGAAATGGAGCTGATACGCTCCCGTCTGGTCGTTTCGCGCGCAATCGACAATCTGCGTCTGTACATCAGCGCCGAACCGAAGCGCTTTCCGCTGATCGGCAAGTGGCTGGCGGGTTACAACCGGCAGTTGTCCAAGCCGGGGTTGCTCGGATATGGCGGCTATGCCTGGGGCGTGGAAAAAGCCGATATCGGCGTATTCAATGTGCCGGAGTCGCTGCTGAACCGCGAATTCGTGCTGACCGTCGAAAAAGACGGGCAGTTCCGCGTCAATCAAAAGGAGCATGGCATCGAATTCAGCGGCAAGGTGGGAACGCCGCTTTCCGTCGAAACATCCAAAGGCGGCGTTGAGCTGCGGGTCGACCGGCTCGCCGCCAAACCGGGCGCGCAGTTCCTGTTGCACCGTACTTCGCGGCTGGCAACGATCGAAGACGTTCAGAGCGGGATGGCGGTCGCCGAATTGGGCGGCAAGCAGTCGGGCGTCATCGGCGTTACGCTCCAGGGCTCCGATCCAAAAATGATTTATGAGGTATTGAATGAAATCGGCAAGGAATATGTAAAGCAGAATGCCGCACGCAAGACGGAAGAGGCGGAGAAGTCGCTTGCCTATCTCAACAAGCAACTGCCCGAACTCAAGCAGCAACTGGAGCAGGCGGAAGCGAAATACAACGCATTCCGCAACACTAACGGCACGGTCGATCTGAGCGAAGAATCGAAGCTGACGC
>DASVLY010000285.1:0-5903 GCA_036384635.1 Noviherbaspirillum sp.
GACAGCCTTCCTCCTTCCGCATAACCCATCGCTGCGGCAAGCACTGCGGCAAACAATGCAAGATCGGCGGTTTGAAATTCACCCCCGCCCTGTTGCAAGGCATAGGCGATCACGATGCCACTGCCGGCGATCGCCGTCAGCCAGAAACCGGGCGACGGCCGTTCGCCGAAACGCAAGGCACCGAACAATGCGGTAGCCAGAGGCAGAATGCCGACCACGACTGCCCCGTGGGACGCAGGAACGTCACGCATCGCGAGCGAACTAAATACCGGAAAGCCGATCACGCAGCCGGTTGACGTAATCGCCAGCGCACGCCATTGCCGCACATGAGGCCATGGCGCCCGCAGCCGCCACAGTAATAGGCCTGCGCAGACGGCGGCAACGACAGCACGTCCCAGCGCAATGAATAAAGGATGCAGTTCAGCTACTGCCAGCCGCGTGAACGGCAACGTCAGACTGAAGATCGCCACGCCGACCATTCCGAGCAGCATGCCCTTCGTTTCCTGGGCACGCAATTGTGCGAACGCAGTTTTCATCATTCCTCCATTACAGATCGGCAGGAAGGCAGAAGCGCCGGTCACGGCCATGATCCATGCCTTGGGATTGACGACCGAAGGTTTTCATTGACGCTCCGTCGATTGAAGATTATTGAACGATGAACTATCCTAATCGACAAAACCAATACAGTACCAATACAGTTCATCAAATAATTTCAATCACTGTCACGGCAACATGACCAATACAGCCCGTTCGCGTAAAGCCGAGCTCAGTCTCGCCGCACCGCAAGTGCTGTCGCGCGGCGCTGGCGAATCGCTGGTCGACCAGATCGTGCGCTCAATCGAAACCCGCATCGACGACAAACTGCTGCGCAACGGTGCGCGCATGCCTTCGATCCGGCAGTTCGCGGAGATGCACAAGGTATCGCGTTTTACCGTAGTGGAAGCCTATGACCGGCTGGTTGCGAAGGGTTTTCTCGAATCGCGGCGCGGTTCCGGTTTTTACGTGCGCGGGCGCGCGACGATGGCAGCAGCCCACGGCCCGCGCCCAGCCGACACTATCCCGCAGCACATGGACGTGGTCTGGCTGGTGCGCAACATGCTCCGCCAGCATCCGCCACAAAAAATGCTGGGCTCCGGGCTCTTGCCGACCGACTGGCTGGACGGCGAACTGATCGCCAACGGCTTGCGCGCGATCAGCCGGCAAAATCAGAACCAGTTGCTGCAGTACGGGAACCCGCAAGGCTTCGTGCCGCTGCGCCAGCAATTGCAGCTGAAACTGGCGGAGCTGGAAATCGCCGCCACCCCGGACCAGATCGTCACCACTTCCGGCGTCACACAGGGACTGGACTTGATCGCGCGCCATTTCACCGTGCCGGGCGATACCATTTTCGTCGATGATCCGGCGTGGTTTCTGATGTTCGGTTCGTTCGCCGCGCTCGGCGCCAAGGTGGTCGGCATTCCACGCCTGCCCGACGGGCCGGATATCGCGAAACTGGCGGAACTGGCTGCGCTGCACAAGCCGAAGCTGTATGTGATCAACTCGGTGCTGCACAACCCGACCTCGACGTCGCTGTCGGCGGCGAAGGCATTCCAGGTCCTCAGGATCGCAGAGCAGCACGATTTCACCATTGTCGAGGATGACATCTACTGCGACCTGCACCCCGGCAACTCAGTGCAGCCGGCAACCCGCATCGCCGCGCTGGACCAGTTGCAGCGCGTGATTTACCTGGGCGGTTTTTCCAAGACGCTGGCGGCGAACCTGCGAGCAGGCTTCATCGCGACTTCGCCCGAGATGGCCAAACGGCTGTCGGATCGCAAGATGCTGTCAACCCTGACCACCTCGGACATCGGCGAACGCATCGTCTACAAGATCCTGTCCGAAGGTCATTACCGCAAGCATGCGGACCGTCTGCGCGGCAAGCTTGACACGGTGCGCGACAAAACCGTCAAGCAGCTCGAACGCGCGGGACTGAAGGTCGATATCACCACGCCGGCCGGCATGTTCCTGTGGGTCGATACCGGCTGCGATACCAATGTGCTGACGGAAAAGGCGCTGGAGCAAGGTTATCTGCTTGCGCCCGGCAGCCTGTTCTCGCCGTCTCAACTGCCGTCGACCCGGATGCGGGTGAACGTGACGAGCATGTCCGATGCCGGGGTGTTGCGCTTCCTGGAGCGGCAAATCGGCGCGCAGTAATCATTGGCCGGGCGCTTGCCAGCCGCCGCCCAATGCCTGGATCAGCGCGACTGCCGCGGTCTGCCGGTCCGCCTGCGCCTGCACCAGAGCGCGCCGCGCGTTCAATGCAGCTACTTGTGCAATGACCAATTCGGTATAGGCGGCCTGGCCGGCGCGGTACCTGTTCAGCATTTGCGCCTCCACGTTGTCGGCCGCCTGCGACGCCTGACGCCGAAACTCCTGCTGGCGCGCCAGCACCTGCGCCGCCGACAACTGGTCTTCAACGCTCTGGAACGCGGCAAGCACGGTCTGCCGATAGCGCGCCACCGCCTCTTCGTGCGCCGCCCGCGCGCTGTCGACACGCGCGCTGATCGCGCCGGCATCGAACACCGTCTGCGCCACCGACAAGCCCAGCGACCACAACGTGTTCGATGCGCCAAACAGATCAGCCACGCGGCTGGCACTGGAGCCGTAGGACGCATTCAATCCGAAATTGGGATAGAAAGCTGATTGTTCGACCCCGATCTGGGCATTGGCCGCCGCCACGCGCCGTTCGGCTGCCGCGATGTCGGGGCGCCGCTGCAACAAGGTCGATGGCACGCCGGCCGGGATGTCAGGCACGACCACATTCCATTCCGCTGTGGCGGGCAGCGAAAACTCACCGGGTGCTTTGCCAGCCAGTACCGCAATCGCATGCTCAAACTGCGCGCGCTGGCGCACCAGTCCGGCTTCGTCCGCCTGCGCATTCGCAAGCTGCGTCTGTGCCTGCAGCACATCGGTTTTCGCGGCAATGCCGGCTGCATACCGGTTGCTGGTAATCTGCAGCGTGCGTTGGTAGCCGGCGATCGTATCGCGCAGCAGCGCCAGCTGCACGTCGGTCTGCCGCAACGAGAAGTAATCTGCCGCCAGCTCGCCCTGCGCCGACAGGGTGGCCGATGCCAGATCGGCGGCGCTGGCCTGCGCGCTGGCCTGCGCGCTGCTCATTCCTTCGCGCAACCGGCCCCATACATCCAGCTCCCAACTGGCGCCGATGCTGAGTTCGACATTGTTTCCGCTGCGGCCGCCGGCAGCAGTACTGGTGCGGCTGGTGCTGGTGCCGCCGCCAGACCGGGTAGCGCTGCCGTCGAGCGACACGACGGGGAACAGCGCCGCACGCTGCTGCCGCACCAGCGCGCGCGCCTGCGCGTAGGCGGCGGCTGCGGCAGCGACATTCTGGTTCGACACCTCAACTGCCGATACCAGTCGATCGAGTACAGGATCGTTGAACACGGTCCACCATCGGCCGCGCTCGATCATGTCGGCAGGCGCAGCCGGAACCCATCCTGCTTGCGCCTCCTTGTATGCAGCCGGAATGGCAACCTCCGGCTGCCGGTAGCGTGGGCCGACCGTGCAGCCGGCGACCATGGACAAGGCAACCGGAATCAGTAATTTGGAAGGAAACAGGCGCATGATGGTTGAGGTTCAGTTCGGATAAATTGGCATTCCGGCAGGCGCTTGAGCTTGACCTTCGCCACGCCGGCGCAGCTTGTCGAGCAGCAGGTAGACCACCGGCGTGGTCAGAAGCGTGAGCAACTGGCTGGCGATCAGGCCGCCGATGATCGCGATGCCCAGCGGCCGGCGCAGCTCCGAACCTTCGCCGAAGCCTATCGCCAGCGGCAAGGCGCCGAGCACGGCGGCCAGCGTGGTCATCAGGATCGGGCGAAAACGCAGCAGGCAGGCTTCGCGCACCGCTTCCAGGGCGCTCAGGCCGCGCGTGCGTTCGGCTTCCAGCGCGAAGTCGATGATCAGGATCGCATTCTTCTTCACGATGCCGATCAGCAAGAACACGCCGATCAGCGCAATGATGGAAAACTCCATCCTGAACATCAGCAGCGACAGCACCGCGCCCACGCCTGCCGAAGGCAGCGTCGACAACACCGTCACCGGATGCACGAGGCTCTCGTACAGCACGCCAAGCACGATGTAGATCACGATCAGCGCCGCCGCGATCAGCATCGGCTGCTGTTGCTGCGATTCCTGAAAGCTGCGCGCCGTGCCCTGGAAGCTGCCGCGCACATTGATCGGCATGCCGATCCCGGCCTCGGCCTGGCGGATCGCCGCCTGCGCGTCGCTCAGGCTGCTCCCATCGGCGAGATTGAAGGAGATGGTGGTGGCCAGTTCCGCATCCTGATGGTTGACCGAGCCCGGCGTCGAACGTTCTGCCATGCGCGCGATTGCCGCCAGAGGCACCATCGTTGCCGGCGTCGCGACGAGCGCCTGCCCGCTCGACTGGTCGCGCAGCGCGGGGTTGATCACGGTATTGGCGGCAGAGGTATTCGTGTTCGAGGTGCGATTGGCAGGCACGTAGATATCGTTCAGCGCCTGCGGACTGCGCGCATAGTCCTGTGCGACTTCCATGATCACGTGGTACTGGTTCAGCTCATCGTAGATGGTTGCCACCTGCCGCTGTCCGAAAGCGTTGTAAAGCGCGTTGTCGACATCGCGCGCGCTGATACCCAGACGCGCTGCGCTGTCGCGGTCGACATCGACGAAGGTCTCGATGCCGTTGTCCTGCTGGTCGGTATCGACGTCGGTCAATGCCGGCTGCCGTTTCATCGCCTCCGCCAGGCGCGATGCCCAGCGCCGCAGGTCGGCGTTGTTGTCGCTCTTCAAGGTGTACTGATAAGTCGCGTTGCTTTGCCTGCCGCCCATGCGCAGGTCCTGCACCGGATTCAGGAACAGGCTGACGCCGGTCACGCGCGCCAGCTGCGGGCGCAGCCGGGCGATGACGGCCTGACCGCTCTCGCTGCGTTCGGATACCGGCTTCAGATTGACGAACACGAAGCCGCCGCCGGCCCGCGATCCGCCGGTGAAGCCGACCACCGTATCGACTGCCGGATCGCGCTTGATGATGCCCACCAGTTGGCGCAGCTTGCCCTGCATCGCCTGAAAGGAAATGCTCTGGTCGGCGCGCAGTCCGCCGTTCAACTGGCCGGCGTCCTGCTGCGGGAAGAAGCCCTTGGGTATGGCAACGAACAGATAGACATTCAGACACACCACGGCGGTCAGGGTGAACAGGATCAGCCAGCGGTGATGCAACGCCCAGTCAAGGCCATGCTCGTAGCTGCGATGTACGCGCTCGAAGCTGCGTTCGAAGAAACGGGCAACCCGCCCACGACGCCGCTCGCCCTCGCCGCGCTTGAGCAGCCAGGCGCACATCATCGGCGTGGTGGTCAGCGACAGCACCATCGAAATCATGACGGCAACCGACAGCGTCACCGCGAATTCGCGGAACAGGCGTCCGACCTGCCCGCCCATGAACAGCAGCGGAATGAACACCGCTACCAGCGACAGGCTGATCGACAGCACCGTGAAGCCGACCTCGCGTGCGCCGAGCAAGGCGGCCTGGATGCGGTTCATGCCATCCTCGATGTGGCGGCTGGTGTTCTCCAATACGACGATCGCATCGTCCACGACGAAGCCGGTAGCTACCGTCAGCGCCATCAGGCTCAGATTGTTCAGGCTGAAGCCGAGCAGGTACATGATGCCGAAGGTGCCGAGCAGCGACACCACGGTCGCCACCGCCGGCACTACAGTAGCGCGCACGCTGCGCAGGAAGGCGCTGACAACCAGCACCACCAGCGCCACCGAAATCAGCAGCGTGAATTCGATTTCGTGCAGCGACGAGCGGATGGAAATGGTGCGGTCGGATGCCACCTGCAGGCGCACGTCCTGCGGCAGTTGCGCCTGCA
>DASVLY010000286.1:0-8038 GCA_036384635.1 Noviherbaspirillum sp.
AGCGGGCAAGCTCGATCGCGATTTCGTCGCGGTGGTGCGTTTCCAGGGGCCGCGTGCGAACGGCATGCCGGAACTGCATGCGCTGACCCCGGCGCTGGCCAATTTGCAGGATGCGGGGCGGCATGTGGCGCTGGTGACCGATGGCCGCATGTCCGGGGCCTCGGGCAAGGTGCCGGCCGCTATTCATGTATCGCCGGAAGTGCTGGCCGGCGGGCCGCTGGGGCGCGTGCGCGACGGCGATCCGATCCGCGTCGATGCGGATGCCGGCGTATTGCAGGCGCTGGTACCCGACGCCGAATGGGCGGCGCGCGCCATTGCTACTGGCGACTTATCCGCGAACCAGGTGGGCATGGGGCGCGAACTGTTTGCGATGTTCCGCAACGCCGTCAGCGCGGCGGAAGAGGGGGCTGCCACCTTCGACCTGCCGCCGCCGCTGCATATGCCGCAAGAATGCGATAACCCGCTCTTCGTACCGGAAGCGCAATCCTTTTCGGATGAGGATTTTCTATTTACCCGGCGTTAGGATGACTGCCATGACATTGCTGGAGATAATGCGCGCTTCGCCGGTGATTCCGGTGATAGCCATCGACGACATCGAACATGCGGTACCGCTGGCCAAGGCGCTGGTCGAGGGCGGTATCCGGGTGCTGGAGGTGACTTTGCGCACCGAGCACGGCCTGCCTGCGATTCGCGCGATAGCAGAGCAGGTGCCGGGAGCGGTCGTCGGTGTCGGCACGTTGACCCAACCGGAAGAATTCGCCGCCGCGCGCGATGCGGGGGCGGTGTTCGGCGTATCGCCCGGACTGACGCCGCGTCTGATCGATGCGGCGAAATCTTCCGGTTTGCCGTTGCTGCCCGGTGTGATGTCGCCATCGGAGGTGATGACGGCACGCGAAGCAGGCTTTCGTCAACTGAAGCTGTTTCCGGCGGTGCCTGCGGGCGGCGTCGGCATGTTGAATGCCATCGCCGGTCCCTTACCCGATGTGGTGTTCTGCCCGACCGGCGGCATCTCGCAGGAGAATGCGGCGCAATTCCTCGCGTGCAGGAACGTTGCCTGCGTCGGCGGTTCCTGGCTGACGCCCAAAGAGGCGGTCCATGCGGGCGATTGGGCGCGTATTACCGCGCTTGCCGCGGCAGCCGGCCGCTTGCGTCATGCAGGGTAGCAAGCGTCCGGTGCCGAAGCCGATCTCTCGGCAGTGAGACGAATTTTTGGAGCGTCAGCGGCTTGGACTAAGAACCTGAAGCACGCCGGGTATCGGCAATATCCGGAAACAAGGCCAATGCTCCATTTTCAATCCGTTGTTTGTTGACTTCCGAAGAATAAAAACCCAGTTTTCTCATTGTGTCGCTGGGTATGCCATGCCTGATGTTAACGACGGGAGCGGCCTCCTTCCGGAAGAAAAGTTCAACGTCCGATCTTTTTTCAGGCTTTTTAAAATCAGGGTGCTTTACCAGACGTTCAATCAATTCCGGATAAGCCGACAGTGCCAAAGACCCGCCCAATGCGCCGACAGGCGATCCTGATCCTGCCGAGTCGCCAATAATAACGGCATTGGATCGCATGACGGTATTCGCGCGTTTTAGGTCGACATCTATCCTTTGAGATTCAAATTCCATATTTTCCCTGGATATCTCGACATTTGCCCCTGCTGCTTCGCACATGTGTCTTGAGTGTTTCATCGCGCTCTCAATGGAATCCGGGTCGAATGGTTTGTCATGCTCAATACCAAGAGACATATTGATAAACGAACCGTCTTGCCTGCCTATATGGTGGATCGCTGTCATCTGTTTTTGATCTTTATCGATCATGACGCCGAAAACACCCCGCAAATCGCTTTCCGGTCCGGAAAAATTGGCCTGGTACCAGCTTTCCACTTTCGGAATAACGGTTTGTTCGCTGATGACCGCAGCATTCTTGCTGTTCGCCCCTTCAGCGATGCAAATCAAATCAAAATGGAATGGAGCATCTATATGCTCTTTGTTTTCATTGTCGGCGACAATAAATGACGGAGAATATTTGAAGTCTTCCGAATCGTTTTCTTTCAGATCGATTTCAGCAGGAATTATTTCAATATTTTCCTGGTCCGCACAATGTTGATTGAGCCCTTTCTCCAGATTCCTGACCTGGCATAAGCCTAAATTGTCTTGACTGATCTTTCCTAAATTGGAATAGCTCCAGTCTTGAGGATCGACTGGAATAACGGCTTCATGGTCGGGCCATGCAAGATCCAAATGTTGGCAAGGCTCATGCTTTTTTGTGTGAGTTTGCGGAAGGTCTAAATACTCTGTTGTTTCATGTTCTCTTTTTATCCGGTCCGGTATCTTTGCAGAGGAATGTATATTGTCATTATTGGTAAGCCAATTCATAAACCTGTAAGGCGTGTTGGCTGATTTGGCCATGCTTCTTCCATCCGGATCGGAGGGCGTCACCTCTCCCATGATTGTGTTTTTATGAATATCCACTAATTTATTTTCAAGGAGACTCTTCAGCAATTTTCCATCCGGCGATAGGTTGGTTAAAGAGTGAAATGCTTCCGCCTTGAGAATAAAGCTGTTTTGTCGCGTATATGCCGGCCTCTTTTCGGCGACAATCACATGAAATCCGCAGTTCTTCAGTTTCAAGGCGGCCGCATATCCTGCCACGCTTCCGCCGGAAACAAGAGCGATCTGCATTTCCGGGTTGGCCTTCTTTTTTTCGGCAAGATTATTCAACAGCTCTTTAATAGAAGAGGCGCCATTCACAGTCGTTTTAACAGCATAGTCCGATGTCCTGTTTATAGAATCAGACGTCTTTTGAAGTTGCCGGGAAACATTACCCCTTCCTTGATTTTTATTAATGCTTGTGTGGCTGTCCGGCGCTTTTTCAATCTGACCAGTATCACTGGTCATAGGCTCTTGGGAGTGGCTTGGCAATTGCTGTTGGTATCTTGTGTTCGTAAAAGCAGGTGTGATGGTATGCATGTTAATTTCATTAGTTTTCAGTCCTGAGAAGGACGCCGCATTCACAATATGCGAAATGTGTGACGTAACCTTTTCTTGATTTCATTTTTGTACTTTTGGTCACAAAAATGAGACCATTAGTGGCATGAAAAACTAAATAGTTCCAAAGATTAAAGCTTCCGTTGCGCAACTTATTCCTGCGAGACCCTGAACAGGCCCTAATTGCCCGGAGCGCAGCGCACTCCCGCAGTCTGCATCCGTTGCAGATATTCCCCATAAACCTTTTGCGCGCGCTCGCCACCGCTGGGCGTCAGGTATTCTGGGACGCCGAAGGTAATCCATCGCCCTGCATATTGTTGTGCGATGCCGATCTGGCGCGTCAAACGGTCGATACTTGAGGGTGCCGCAACGAATTTGCCGTTCGACATTTGCGGGTCGGATATCTGCTCGAACGCTTCGATCACCGGCACCAGCTTGCGCCCGGTCGTGTTAGTTGCGGTTTCAATCGCGCGATAGTAGCTGCCGAGCGTATTCAGGTCCAGCTTGCCGACGCCGATGCCGTCCTGAAAATAGACGATATCGATAGCGCCGGCCCGACGCAGCAGTTGCTCCCAGAGCTGTTGCACTTCAGATGGAGGGGTGCGGGTACCGGCGAACCCGGACAGGCCGATCTTGACGTCCGGCCGGCTGGTGCGAAGAAAGGTGCTCAACTGTTTCAGGTACGAGAACAGAGTGTCCCGATCCTCCGGTTTTTGCCAGTTGATGTCGTCGATTTCTTCGCTGATGTACCAGCCGGCGAAGGACTTGTGCATGGATACTTGCGGCAGCAGTTCGGCGGCGACAGCGATGTTCCTGCTCAGGCGTTCTTCCACCAGGTAGGATCGCTTGTCCTTCTTTTCGATGCGTGTCCAATAATTCGGATCATGCGACAAGCCGATCATCACTTGCATTCCTGCGCGATCCGCCAGCGCAAGAATGGTTTCCAGCGGTGTGGCAGGGACAGTGTTGAAACGATGCGAAGCATAGAAGGCGGTCTGATCGTAGACCGTCCACTGGATGACCAGGTGCTGCAGTTGCAGCTTGTGGAAGCTTTCAAACAGTGCGTTCCATGTGGCTTTGTCCCAGCCGCCGTTTTCGTTCAGAAGCTGTATGAACGTGCCTTGCAGGCACAACTGCGCCGGTTGCGCGGAGGGGGATACTGCCGCCGTCAAACCCGCAACCGGAGCGCACAGGAAGGTTGTGGCGGCTGAGAGCCGCCACAGGAATTTGTTGATCATGCGGTTCAAAACTGCAGGGCGGCGGTCAGCACCCAGCCGCTTGCATGTTGTCCTGCCACCGCTTTCCGATATTGCGCAATGAATTCGGCACTGGAGCGCGCCGCTTCGTAGCGCGTCTCATTGAACAGGTGCTTCACGGACACGCCTGCCCCCAGTTCAAGATAGGAGGCATCAAGCGGGTCAGGCCGCTTTCCCCATCCGGTGGCAGTGAGGTGCGGCGTGATCATCGTCGTGTTGTTGAAATTGTAGGCACGTCCTTGCCGCACTTCCGCATAGAGGGACCGAATGTTGTCGTGTTGCAGGAAATAACCGGCGTCGAGATAGACGATGGTCTGATTCCATGAACGCTGGTTCGGTTTCATGCCGTAGCCGTCGCTGTATCCCCAACTGGTGCGGATAAGCCAATTGTTCTCCGACTGGCTGCCCCATTTGAACAGCTTTTCAAGACTGAGATAAACGTTGATATCCCGGAACGGCTTGTATTCGGCGCCGATGCCTCCCTGGATCGTGTCCGAATCGATGCGCAGCGAATGCGGTTCGTTCGACCACAGGGAGCGGCCGAACAGGCGGAACGTCTTGCCATCCTGGTATCCGATGCTTGATGGCTGGTAGAGGAATTCAATGCCGCCTTGCGATGGGACCAGTCCGCCGGTGATGAAGCCGGGCGTGGCATTAGGATTCGGTTGCCGCGTGTTGGAGCGATAGCTCTGATAGGCATTGATCTGAAACTGGCGCGACATTTCCCGCACTTGCTGCCGCATTGCATAAAGCCGTTCGTTGTCGGCTGTTTGCTCCGATGTTTCCTGCCGCTGCGGCTCCTGAAAAGAGGTGCGCAGCGATGCGCGCATTCCTGCGTCGAGTATGCCGTCGATCGCTTTCTTGAACGCGATGATCGCCTTGTCGTTCTGTCCTGTGCGCGAATAGGCGTAGCCCAGCTCCTGGTACACGGAAACGCGCTCGGGGGCAAGATCGGCCACTTGTTCGAGCAAGGAGGCCGTGCGTGCCGTATCGCCCCGATCCTTGCACAGATAGGCAAGCTGCATCAGGTAGCGAGGGTCTTGCGGCTCCAGGGAGACCGCTTTTTCCAGATGCTGTAGTGCGCTGTCGCCCCTGCCGAGCCGGGCTGCGTACACTCCTATCTGATAGTGCAGTCCGGCCGACGGCGCCAGCGTCAGTTCCTGCTCAAGATACGGCATGGCTTGCGCGATGTTTCCCGTTTTTTCATGAAGCCGTACGTACTGCCGAAGCAGGCGCAGCTCCTGTTCTTTATCGAGCGTTTCGCGGGAAACGGCATCCAGCCGGGCGAGCGCTTCGCGCGACATGCCACGCATTTCTTCGGCATAAGCCACGTTCATTTGCATCTCTGGCGTATCGATGAGGCCGGCGGATGTGCTCCACGATTCATGGGCATCCGCAAATTGGCCGTTGGCCGCATAAAGGAATCCCAGTTCGGCATGCAGTGCTGCGGCATCGGATTTACTTAGAAGGACGCTGTCGGCTGCGGCCATTCTGTAGTACTGAAGCGCCGGTTCGTTCTGCTTCATCGCCGAGTAAACGCGGGCGACGGCCAGCATGTTGGACGGGGTGCGTTCATGTTCGAGTACGTGAACAAAACATTCCAGCGCCTGCGGATAGTTTTGCATGCGCATATGGATAAACCCCAGTTCCTTCCTTGCTCTCAGATCGGCGCCGTCTTTTTCCAGCACGGCTTCGAATGCGGCGATGGCTTGCCGGTGCCGGCCCGCCTGCGCGTGAATGTAGCCGATCCGGCGTTGCGCCTGAATCTGCAGGGCGGTGTCCGGTTCCATGCGCAGCGCCGCTTCCAGTTGATGCAACGCTTCGTCCGGGCGTTGCATGTCGAGATAGCGTTGCGCCAGTTGCATGCGCGCCTTTGCCGAGCCGGCTCCCTTGGACAGTGCGACAAGCGCCGTTTCCTTTTTCCCGATTTGCCAGTACACCTCGCCGGCACGCTGCCAGTCTTGGGGACTGACAGGAGAAAAAGCTGCCAATGCCTTGCCGGCCCTGTTTTTGTTGCCGGCTTGCGCATAGAGTTCCGCCAGCGACAGCAGCCACTCGGGATTGCGCTTCATTTGCAGCGCGCGTTTCAGGTAAAAAGAGGCTTTTGCATATTGTCCGGCCGCGGCAGCATGATTGGCGCGCGCGGCCAGCACGTTCGCAAGACGAACGCGGTCCTGGGGCGCGCGGCTCGCGCCAAGGACCAGGCGCGCTGCAAGCTCCGACTTGGCGTAATTCTTTTTTTCATCATAGAGATCGGACAGTGTGCGCAGCCAGTCGATATTGGCCGGATCTTTTGCAAGAATGAATTTACCGTACCTGATCGCTTTGTCCGTTTCCCCTTTTTTTTGCGCCAGGTATCCCAGGGCGGATAGGGCCTGGATTTGTTCGGTTTGATTCGCGGCCTTTTCCAGTGCCGCTTCATAGGCCTGCGCGGCATCGTCGAGACGGCTTAGAGAGGCAAGAGCGTCACCTTTCCGGTAATGAACGGCATAGGTGTTCTGGAAGGCGGACAAAACGGTGAGCGCATCCAGCGCGTCGCCATAGCGCCCTTGCGATATCGCGATGTCTGCTGTATTGCCGGCCGCGAATTCACGGTCTTTCCCGTCTGCGGACGCATTCTCGTAAACGCGGCGCAGGCTTGATATTGCCACATCGGTGTCGCCGCGCATTTGGCTTGCCAAGCCATGATAGAGCAGTCCCTGCACGTTGGCCGGCTCTTGTCGCAGCACTTGTTCGGACTGCCTCAGCAGCTCGTCGGCTCTCTTCTGACGGTACAGCACATTCAGGTAGCTGATCCGCACGCCGGTATTCGCGGGATCGATGTCGAGATACGCCTGGATTTCTTTCGCGGCGTCGCCGAGCTTATCTTCCTTGAGAAGCTGATAGGCGCGATACAGGTGCGGATAGGAACGGAACTTTTTCAGTTGAGCGACGAGCCAGTTCTCTTCCTGTCGCAAGTCTGCGACGGTATCGCCTGCCTTGTCTGTGGCAGGCCGCGCGGAAAGAGGCACCGAGGCCGCCAATGCAACAACCATGATGCCGAGATTGAACATCGGCGGAGAGCGCTTGCTCTTCGGATGGCGCGGGGCAATCCGGCCAGTGCCCGGTTTCTTTTCGATATGCAGATGTTTCATCACACCTTCTCTTATAGCGCCTATCAAAATGCTACTGCGCAACCCAATCTCGGACCTGCGATGCTCACCGTACCTCACGTACGGCTGCGCTTCTCGATCCGACCTTGGGCTGCTCGCTACGCATTTGGATAGGCGCTCTTATTGCCGCTGCAGGGCATGGTCAAGAACATTCGGTTGCAACCAGCCGAGCTCGCACAGAATCTCTCCCAGCTTCTTTGCTTTTTCCTGTTGAATCTTCAGCGCGTAATTCAACTGGTCCAGCGTGATATCCCTGCTGTCGAGCAGCAGGTCGCCCAGCTTGCGCCGGAAGCTTGCCAGTTCCGCTTCGGACGGATAACGATGCGCGGTCTTGTCCCATTTGATGAACGTGCCCGTCTTGAGATATTTGATGTACTGCGAAATCGCCCTGCTGGTGGCGAGAAAGTTGATGAAGTTCCCCCATATCATTCTTGGAAACGACAGAAGCGCCTGCGGCAGGCTGTGGACGCGATAGACGCAGTAAGCGCGCATGAAGACGCGATGGACGAACAACAGGCTATTGATGAGCAATACGTACCACAGGAACGAACCTTGTTCGAGAAGAGGAGGGTAGTGGACTGACGCCGGAAACGCTGTCGTGATCGCCCACATGCCGACGATCAGCAGCGCGAGCAGATATCCGATCAGATT
>DASVLY010000287.1:0-3817 GCA_036384635.1 Noviherbaspirillum sp.
AGGCGAAAAAATCGGGCAATAGCGGCGCCATGTCCGGCTCTTCAAAAGGAAACGCCAAGCAGAACAACTTGACCCCTGAACAGCTCCAGAAACTCCAGAAACAGGAAGAAGCAAAGGCCAGGCAAAGAGAAAAGCAACTAGCCAGTAAACAGGCCAAGCTAAAAGCTGCACAGGCGCAAAAGAAAGATGTCCAAAACGGTAGTTCAGCAAGCTCTGCTTCTTCCTGAAGGTTGGAGGAGAAGCCAGTTAACGTATCTCCATAGAAGCAGCCCCGCTTGTTCGGACAGGAATTTGTCCCCGTCAAGCGGGGCCGCTTCGCCGTATACATAAACTGCATATGGTCCTCTGAAATTATTCGTTCTTATGCATATAGGCATTGATAAAATGAAAGGATTGGAAGAATTCAATGCCGCATACAAGAAAAAATTCAATACGGATGTGCTATGGGTGGCCGCCTATTCTTACGACGCTGTCTTTACACTTGTTGAAGCAATGAAGAAAGCGGGGTCGACCGAACCGGCTCGGTACTTGCCTGAACTGGCAAAAACGCAATACAAAGGCATCACAGGGTTTATCGCTTTTGAAGAAAAAGGCGATATGAAAAATGCAGCAGCAACGCTCTATATCTATAAGAACAATAAGCGAGAAAAGTTGACGGTGATACGTTAATCGCTTGCGGGAAATTAATCCTGAGCCATGGTGCGCACCGGCCACTTCTGAACCAATACAATCCTTGCGCGACTTTCGGCAGCGCACACGCTAGAGCCTGTTATTCTCGTCACTGACCGCCCCTCTCTCCGTGGAGATAAGCATGCAACCGACTTCGCATTATCTGCGCTGCTGCGAGCGCGAAATCCATTACGTCGAATGGGGCCGCAAGGACGCGCCTCCGCTGATCATGTGGCATGGTCTGGCGCGCACCGGCCGCGACTTCGATGATCTGGCGTCGGTATTGGCCGATAGTTATCGCATCATCTGTCCGGACACCATCGGCCGCGGTTACTCGCAATGGAGCCCCGATCCCAACAACGAATATTGCCTCGCGTTCTATGCGCGGCTGGCGCAGGAACTGGTCGACCGGCTCGGCCTGGACAAGGTGCGCTGGATCGGCACATCGATGGGCGGTGCCACCGGCACCGTCGCCGGCGCAACGACATTGAAGGGCCGTATTACTCACCTGGTGCTCAACGATGTCGGCCCCGCGCTGGCAGCGCCCGCGATCGAGCGCATCAAGTCGTATGCGGGCAATCCGCCGCAGTTCGACACGGTGACCGAACTGGAAGCGTTCTTTCGCACGGTATATAAACCGTACGGCTGGCTAAGCGATGTGCAATGGCGGCGCATGACCGAAACCTCCACGCGGCGCCTGCCGAACGGGAAGGTCACGCCGCATTACGATCCGGCGATGGTGCGGCAATTCATCGTGCATCCACACGATTATGACCGCTGGGACGAATACGATGCGCTGACGATGCCGACGCTGGTGCTGCGCGGCGCGGATTCCGACCTGCTGCTGCAGGAGACCGCCGAGGAAATGACCAGGCGCGGGCCGCGCGCGCAACTGGCGGTGATTCCCGGCTGCGGCCACGCGCCGGCGTTGAATGTACCGGAACAGATTGAACTGGTGCGGCGGTTTATCGCGGGTTGAGCGCGAAACGGCTTTACCTGAATGCAAAGCAGACGAAAAAATGGGAGGAACGTCCAGATGACATCATGGAATAAAACAAGAGCAGGCCATACTGCTGCCATCTTCTTGATATCGCTGCTGACCTGGCAGGCCGCGTCTGCCGGACTGCTGCGCGATCACATCAAAGAGCGCCGCGCAATGCAGGAACAAAGCGAAGAGCTCGACGATGAGGCGGAAGATTCCGGCTCCGCGCCCTCGCCTGCCGGCGCGCGCGTCATGCGCGATGTCGCTTACGGCAACGATGCCCGTCAACGCTTCGATGTCTATCTTCCGGCACAAGCAAAAGAGGCGCCGGTCATCTTCATGGTGCATGGCGGCGGATGGAAACGCGGCGACAAAGCGATGCGCAGCGTGGTCGACAACAAAGTGGCGCGCTGGGTGCCGGCAGGATTCATCGTCATCTCCGTCAATTACCGCCTGCTGCCGGATGCGGAGCCAATCGAGCAAGCGCGCGATGTGGCGCGCGCGTTGACTGCGGCGCAACGGCAGGTATCGTCCTGGGGCGGCGCTCCCGGAAAATTCATTTTGATAGGGCATTCCGCCGGCGCGCATCTGGTCTCGCTGCTGGCGGCATCTCCTGCGATGTACGCCGAGTCCGGCGCAATGCGGTGGCTCGGCACGGTCTCGCTCGACAGCGCCGCGTTCGACGTGGCGCAGGTGATGCAGGGCCGGCACCTGCGACTGTATGACCGCGCGTTCGGGCGCGATGAGGCGTACTGGAAGGCGGCCTCGCCGTTTCACGCATTGACGGTTGCGGGTTCGCCCTTCCTTGCAGTGTGCTCCACGCGGCGCAGCGACTCGTGTCCGCAGGCGGATGCGTTCGTCACGAAAGCATCCTCGCTCGGTATGCGCGCATCGGTGTTAAAAGAGGATTTGTCTCACAGGGAGATCAACCAGCGCCTGGGTGAGGCGGGAAACTATACGCAGGCTGTAGAGGCATTCATGCGCGGGCTTGATCCGCAAGTGGCGGCCAGATTGGGTGGGTAGCGCAGTTGGCGTGCCGCCTCTGCATCGAAGAGCAGCTCACACGCGTTTTTCGCTTTGCGCTACACTCGATTTACCCTTTTCCCGAGTCGAGGTTCCGCCATGCTCACCGCATCCCGCCCACCGCAACTGAAAACCGTATTGATCGCCAGCGGCCTGGTGCTTACCCTGGCAATGGGCGTGCGGCACGGCTTCGGTTTCTGGCTGCAGCCGATCTCGCAAGCGCATGGGTGGACGCGTGAAACCTATTCTCTGGCGATGGCGCTGCAGAACCTGCTGTGGGGCGCGTTCGGTCCGTTTGCAGGCATGGCGGCGGACCGCTTCGGCACGGCGCGCGTGGTGATCGTCGGCGCGCTGCTTTACGCCGGCGGCCTGCTGTGGATGGCAATGGTCAATCAGCCCGCGATGTTCGTGATCGGCTCCGGCATCCTGATCGGCGCGGCACTGGCTTGCACGGCGTTCGGCGCCGTCAGCGGCATCATCGGCCGCACCGCGCCGGAAGCGAAACGTTCGTGGGCATTCGGCATCTCGTCGGCAGCCAGCTCGCTCGGCCAGTTCACGATGATGCCAGTCGAGCAGCAACTGATTTCATCGAGCGGCTGGCAGAGCGCGCTCTATATCCTCGCCGCGCTGGTGGCGCTGGTGATGCTGCCGATGGCCTTGGGCCTGCGTGAAATGCCTGTCGAAAAAACCGCAGGCCCGCAGCAAAGCATCCGGGAAGCGACGCGCGAAGCCTTCACCTACCGCCCCTTTCTGCTGCTGGTGGCCGGTTATTTCGTATGCGGCTTCCAGGTGGTGTTCATCGGCGTACACATGCCGTCCTACCTGAAGGACAAGGGCATCATGGACCCGAGTGTGGCGGTGATGGCGCTGGCACTGATCGGGCTGTTCAATATCTTCGGCTCGTATTACGCAGGCAAGCTCGGCGGCTTCGTACCGAAACGCTATCTGCTGTCGGCGATTTACCTCAGCCGCGCAATCTTCATCGCGCTGTTCCTGGCAGCGCCGCTCACGTCGTGGTCGGTCTATGCGTTCGCCTGTGCAATGGGGCTGCTGTGGCTGTCGACCGTACCGCTGACCAATGCCATGATCGCCGGAATTTTCGGCGTGCGGTATTTATCCATGCTGTCGGGTTTCGTATTTTTC
>DASVLY010000288.1:0-5703 GCA_036384635.1 Noviherbaspirillum sp.
CGCATTGTTTGGTGACGTGTCTTCGGTGATCGCGAACATTCCGACGCTCATGCTCGACATGAAGTATTCGCGCGATGCGGAGCGGGACGCGGATGATTATGCGGCGGCGATGCTGCGGGCGAATGGAATTCCCGTTTCGAAGCTGGCGCTGGTGTTCGAGAAGCTCGGGAAACAAGCCGCCGATCCGGCGCCGTATTTTTCGAGCCATCCGCTTACGTCGGAACGGATCGCGCGCCTTCACGCCATCGGTGGATAGGCGCTATTGCGCGCTTTGGACAGTGCGCTTGCTTCGATGACCGGTGTTCCAAGACGTGAGCCGGAATCGCAAAATGCTATGGGGGCCAAGTTGCGGCTTTAGAGCCTGTCAAAAAGATACCGATCAGGTTCTTAGGTTCAAATCGAAACTTGGCCTCCGTTCTTTTATACCCCTTTGCGTCAGGGCCTTAGCGTGCCCCTCCCGTTTCCTTTCTGCCCGAATTGCCGGGATACTTGGCAAGCCGTTGCTGCAAACTGCCCGCCATGCGATCCAGTACGCGCAACCTGGAATGACTGGTGTAGTCCTCCAGCAAACGCGCGCGCGTTTCTTCCTTCAGTGCGGAAATTTCCGCACGGACCTTGCTCAATCTCCACTCGTAATACCACTTCATCATGCCCACCCTGTCGTGACAAAAACATACAACACCCTGTATTAGCCATAGACCAACAGCATGATGGTTTGTTCCCAATGGAAAGGGTATTTCTGTTGCTCATTTTTTGGGCATGACGATTTTTTAGAACCTGATCGAAGCCGGCCGCCATTCCTTGATGTCTTCGTGCGGACAAACGGTCGGCGTATCGGTGTCGGCATAGAAGAAGCACCAGGCCTGCCGGCTCCAGCGCACCTCACGCTCGATGTCGTCTTGCATCGTAGCGATGCACAACTCGTCGTCGTACAGATGCGATAAAGCGTTGTCTGCCCGCATTGCCTGGCCTTTCTTCGTGTCATGTTCATTGCGCGTGATGGTCAGGCGGTATTGCCTGTGTCCAGATCGCGATGTCTTGCGCGCTCATATTGCCGAACGGGATCACGCGAGCATCCTGCAAACCTTGTTTGCCGATGTCGTTCAAGTATTGTTCGCGCGACAGCAGCGTGCCCAGGCAGATGTCGTGCTGTGGCGGTGCAGTGTGGGTTTCGCGCCGCAAGCGATCGAGCAATTCGTCCATCATTGCCGTCGGCACCAGAGCGCGCTGTGCCGGATAAACGAAGCCGAACAGAATCAAATGGCACAACAGGATGCGCCAGTGCGGCTCGAAGCGGCGGAACAGGCGCGCCCAATCCAGTTGATTGCCGCAGGCACGTAACAGGTGTACGACATCGGCTCCATCGAAGCGTTCGCGTTCCATGATGAATGCCTTGGACCAGTTGATCTCCTCGACGGGGCAGATTTTCGTCGGAATGCCGAGTACCTCTGCTTCACTCGCATGTTTGAACCAGGTGTCGTCGACTTCGGCCACGCCGTTTCCTGAGCTGAAGATCAGGTCGATATACAAACCGTTGCAGTGGATCTTGCCCAGCCAATGCGGAAAGGTTAACTCGGTTCGGTAGCCGGCTTTGCATAACGCGGCATCCGCGCTCGCATAGTCCTGGCGGCGAATGAAGATGTCCAGGTCTCGGGTGTGGCGGGCGATGCCGGTGTACTGGTGCAACGCATACGCTCCGCCGATGAGAAACGGAACGGCGTACGTATGCAAGGTGTCCAGCACATGCCGATAAAACGCCGCGATGTCGCCCTCCGGTTCAGCGCCGGGCTGCGAGGTGGAGATGGCGTCTTGCATGTCAGCCCTCCAGGAAGATGATGGGAAGAATCAGCAAAACTTATGCCACGCAATGAGGGTCTAGAACTTATTTCCTCGGAAGCGAAGGGGACGGCTGTGATCTCACAAGAAACGATACGTTTTGCGGCGGTGGGCGACTTGCATTGCAGGAAGGAGTCGGCTGGCAGCCTGCGCAAGTTTTTCTCGCAAGCCGCTAGTGCGGCGGATGCGCTTTTGTTATGCGGCGACCTGACCGACTACGGCTTGCCGGAGGAGACACATGTGCTGGCGGAAGAGTTGTCGTCTGCCCGGATTCCGATCGTCGCCGTCCTCGGCAACCACGATTTCGAATCGGGCAAGTCCGACGAGGTGCGGCGCATTTTGACTGAGGCGGGCGTGCGTGTGCTCGATGGCGAAGCCTGCGAGATCCACGGCGTGGGCATTGCGGGCGTCAAGGGATTTGCCGGCGGCTATGGCCGCGGTGCGCTAGGGCCGTGGGGGGAACAAGCGATCAAGCTGTTCGTCAATGAGGCAATCCACGAAGCGCTGAAGCTGGAGTCGGCGCTGGCGAAGCTGCGCACCAGCCAGCGTATTGCGATATTGCACTATTCGCCGATTCAGGCGACGGTGCAGGGCGAACCGGTGGAAATTTTTGCCTATCTCGGCACCAGCCGGCTGGAGGACCCGTTGATTCGCTATCCGGTCAATGCCGTCTTTCACGGGCACGCGCATCGCGGTACCCCGGAGGGAAGGACGGTGAACAATATTCCCGTGTACAACGTCGCCAAGCCGCTTTTGCAGAGATCCTTCCCGGACCGGCCGCCGTTCCGGATTATAGAAATTCCAAAGTCCGATACGGAAACCATGTAATTTTGCCGATCTACTCTGAAGATTTACCGGCCTCCTCGGACGCATCGCTTGGCACTTCTTCGCTTTCCTTGTCGTCGTTCGGGAAAAGCGCTTTGCGCACTGCCATGCCGATGTCCACGCCGATAAGCGATACCGCCGCCGCCGGAATCCATGCCGCCAGCGCCAGGAAGGCAAACCAGAGATAGCTTTCGGTGCGGCCGGCCGCGATCAGATCGATTTCGGTCTGACCCAGACGCGCGCACCAGACTACGATCACGCACACAAGGACGGCTTTCCAGCGGCCTGTTCTCAACAGAGTCATCAGGAAAGCGCCGACGAATGCGCATCCCAACAGAACGATAAGCTGATCATTCATCGTAGTGCATGCTATGGTTGCAAGGTGGCTTATTCAGCGCTGCTGACGACCCGATTCTTGCCGTCTTGCTTGGCCTTGTAAAGTGCCCGGTCGGCGCGTTCGATCAACGCCTCCTGCTCCTCGCCGGCCTTGTACAACGCCACCCCGGCGCTGAAGGTCAGCGGCACATGGGTGTGGTCGTGCAGGAAAGCGCAGGCGCGCAATTCCGCTTGCACGCGCATTAATGTCTGCATGCCGCCTGCAAGGGGTGTGTCGGGCAGCACGATTATGAATTCCTCGCCGCCGAAGCGCGCTATCACATCCATCTTGCGCAGCACTGCCTTGACGACCTGTACCAAATGCACCAATGCAGCATCGCCGGCACAGTGCCCGTGCATGTCGTTGAGTTTCTTGAAGTTGTCCAGGTCCAGCATCGCCACGCACAAGGGCGACTGCCTGCGTTCGGCACGCGCCAGTTCGCGTTCGAGCACATCGTCCAGGCCGCGCCGGTTGAGGCTGCCGGTCAACTGATCTTCATGCGCTAACTCGCGCATGTGCGCCAGTTGCGTTTCAAGTTCGCGGATGCGGTTTTCGGCAGCACGGACTTTCTGGCGCGTCATTACCACATCGATATAAGGCCATAGCGCCGGCACATTGGCGGCGGGCGCGTCGCGCAGGATGTCGTCCAGGATCTGGTTGACATCAGCGGCGATGTCCAGACCGGAAGACAGTCCTTGCAGCCAGCCGGCAAACGAAGGTTCGGTGGATGTGCCATTGCGCGGCGCTTGCAACCAGGCGGCGTTGCTGTTGAGAACTGCACTCATCTTGTCTCCCTTTGGATCGATTCTGCGGTGCACGGCGTAAACCGTCGTCTTGTAATGGTTATCGGACGGTGCCGGAAAAAATTGAATGGGATTCGACAATCGCTTTTACCGCTGCAATGGCCTGAGCGGACCCTTCTTCTCGGATGAAACCGGGAAATCTTTAGGGGTGAAAATTATTTTTTGAGGGGGGGGGGGAACTGCGCCATTCCCGCGCAAACGGCAATGGCGCAGGGGCATTACGTCAGATCGTCCGTATCCGGCTCGCTTGGCCGCATTTTCTGCATGTCTTCACGGCTTAAGCGATGTGGCCGGTGCGGATCCTGGCGTGGCTCGTCCTCGGGAAGGAGATGCTGGTCGCCGGATTTTTTCTGGTTTTGGTGACGTTCGACGGACTGGTTACGGTTTCTGTTCGGCGTGGTCTGAGTCATGGCAAACTCCTTCTCGGATCGTGCGCTGGCAGCGCATAACTCATTAGAGAGCAGGTGCGGCGGCGAGTTCGTCAAGTGCGGAGAGCAATGCTATTACGCCTGAACAAATCTCGCATTTTCATTTTCCTGCCGCGGCAAGTGCAAGACGTTCACCGAGCGCCACAGATCCTGCAAATCTCCTCCGCTGCAGCGCAGCAACTGCTAGAATCCTTGCACTTGTCAACCTTAGAGGGTGTTATGAACTATTTCAGGGGTCGCGCAGCCACGGGAACCGGCCGCCTACGTTGTTGCAGCTCCTTGCCGTGGAACCACCACGTCGCGTCGCTGCGCCTAGTATGCGGCCGGTTCCCGTGGCTGCCCGGAGGGTTCGGGCGAGAAGGGCGCATCGTGGCGTTGCGTCGCTTGCACAGGGAACCACCCTGTGCGGCGCGCCGCGCCTTGCGCTGCATCCCTTCTCGCCCGAACGTGACCCCTGAAATAGTTCATAACACCCTCTAATGGAAGGCCGCATGAAGCGCGTGATTTTCAATCAGAAGGGCGGAGTCGGGAAATCGACGATTGCAGTCAATCTTGCCGCTATTGCCGCCAGCCGTGGCAAGAAAACCTTGCTGATCGACCTCGATCCGCAGTGCAATTCCAGTCGCTACCTGCTGGGCGAAGCGACCAGGGAAGCGTCGCCGACGCTGGCCGATTACTTCGAGCAGACGCTCAATTTCATCTTCTATCCGAAACCGGCATCGGGCTTCGTGCATGGGACCCGGTTCGAGAACCTGTCGCTGATTCCATCGCATCCGGCCATCGGCGAACTGCAGTCCAAGCTCGAATCGCGCCACAAGATCTACAAGCTGCGCGACATGTTGAACGAGTTGGCGAAAGAGTATGAGGAAATCTTCCTCGACACGCCGCCAGCCTACAATGTGTTCACCCAGTCCGCGCTGATTGCGGCCGACGCTTGCCTGATCCCGTTCGACTGCGACGATTTTTCGCGTCAGGCGCTCTATACACTGATGAACAATGTCGGCGAGATCAAGGCCGACCACAATCCGAAACTGGAAATTGAAGGCATTGTGGTGAACCAGTTCCAGGCCCGCGCGTCGCTGCCGCAGCGCATGGTCGACGAGCTGGCGGCAGAGGGGTTGCCCATATTTGCCAGCAAGATCTCCAGCTCAATCAAGATTCGCGAATCGCATGAACGCGGACTGCCAATGATCCACCTCGATGCGCGGCACAAGCTGAGCCAGGAATACATGGCTCTGTACGAGGAATTGAAGGGGGCCTGACGCCTGCACTCCAGACTCCAGACGGCGGGGCGCTATTCCTGCCGGTTTGAAACACGCCTGACCAGAAGCGTGGTGCCGATGGCAATCGGTGCCAGCGGCAGCAACTGCCAGATCATGTGGCGGTCGATCACGCCCTTGCGCTCAAGCAGGAAGACGATGCCGAACGTGATCAG
>DASVLY010000289.1:0-2639 GCA_036384635.1 Noviherbaspirillum sp.
GCGCACGCGACGCCAGTAGGCGTTGCGCTTGTATTGAACGAGTGAGGGATCGTGGCGCATCTATTTATGAATCCGGGCGTTGTTGTATGCGCAAGGTTACGCGGAACAGGCTGCCGGGAAATTTCGGGTCGTGGCTGTTGGGATTATTGCCGATCTCGACATCGGCGCCATGCTGCTGCGCGATCTCGCGCACGATCGCCAATCCCAGCCCGCTGCCTTCGGCCTGGCTGCCAAGGATGCGGTAAAAACGTTCGAACACATGCGCGCGCTCGGAGGGTGGAATACCGGGCCCGGTATCTTCCACTTCCAGGATCGCATCGGCGGCAATGGCGTCCGCGCGAACGCGCACAGTGACGCTGCCGCCGGATGGCGTATAGCGCAACGCATTGTCGATCAGGTTGGAGAGCAGTTCGCGCAGCATCAGCGGATTGCCGGATACCATGATCGCATGCCCCGGCTGTTCGAACCCGAGATCGATGCGATGGGAAAACGAAGCCGGCACCCAGTCTTGAACCACGTTGCGCGCCAGTTCCGTCAATTCCAGCGGCACAAAAGAACTGGCTTCAGGCATCTGGTTCTCGGCGCGCGCCAGCGCCAGTAACTGGTTGATCAGGCGCGTGGCGGACTCCGAACTCTTGGACAGTTGTTCCAGCGACCGGTGGATTTCTTCCGGATTGGTTTCGCGCAATGCCAGTTCGGATTGCATGCGCATGCCGGCCAGCGGCGTTTTCATCTGATGCGCGGCATCGGCAATGAAGCGCTTCTGCATCTGGATGGTCTGCGACAGGCGTTCCAGCATGTCGTTCAAGGACCCCACCAGCGGCGAGATTTCTTCCGGCACATGGCCCGAATCAATCGGACTCAGATCATCCGGTCGCCGTGCGCGGATGCGTTGCTGCAATTCAGCCAGCGGGGACAGCCCGCGCGACAGCGCAAACCATACCAGCGCGAGCGCGATCGGCAGGATGATGAACTGGGGCAAAATCACGCCCTTGATGATGTCATTCGCAAGGTGCGTGCGCTTGTCCAGCGTTTCACCCACCTGGACCAGTGCCAGATAGGGCGCTTTCAGTGCATTCCTTCCTTCGCGGTTGGGCCGCAGGTCGACATAGACATAGGCAATCCTGACTTCATTGCCGCGTATGGTATCGTTGCGAAATTGTACCGATACTGTTTGCGAATGCTCTTCATCGGCCGGTGGCGTCGGCATCTCGAGGTCACCGTCGACGTATTCGCCGTGCGGACCAAGCACCTGGTAGTACACGTTGTCGACATCGTCGGCGCGCAGGATATCGCGTGCCGGGCCGGGCAGTTGCATTACCACCTTGCCGTTATCTTCCTTCACTTGCTGCGCCAGCACTGTGACGCGATCGTCCAACGCACGATCGAACGGGTAATTGGCAATGGACTTGGCGACCAGATAAGTAATCGCAATGCTCATCGGCCATAGCAACAGCAGTGGCACCAGCATCCAGTCCAGGATTTCGCCGAACAGCGAACGCTGGAGGCGTTCTTCAGGCTTGGTTGCGACTGCGGCGGGGATGCTCGCATCCAGATGGTGGACGTCGCTCATGAGGGGATTCAGTCAGATGGGGGCGTGCCGCCGGTGTTGGTATCGGAGAACTTCTCCAGGCAGTATCCCAGGCCACGCACGGTCGCAATGCGCACGCCGCCGGTTTCGATCTTCTTGCGCAGGCGATGCACATACACTTCAATCGCGTTGTTGCTCACCTCTTCGCCCCATTCGCACAGATGGTCGACCAACTGCTCCTTCGACACCAGGCGGCCGGTACGCTGCAGCAGCACTTCGAGCAGGCCAAGTTCGCGCGCTGACAAATCCAGCATTTGCTCGTTCATGTACGCGGTGCGACCGACTTGGTCATAGGAGAGTGGCCCATGCCTGATTACAGTCGGGCCGCCGCCGGCGCCACGCCGGGTCAGGGCGCGCACCCGCGCTTCCAGCTCGGACAGCGCGAACGGCTTGGCCATGAAGTCATCGGCGCCGAGGTCGAGCCCTTTCACACGCTGTTCGATCGAGTCGCCTGCCGTCAGGATCAGCACCGGCAGGCGGGAATTGCGCGCGCGCAGCCGGCGCAATACTTCCAGCCCCGGCATCTTCGGCAAGCCCAGGTCCAGGATCAGCAGGTCGAAGTCCTGCGTCGACAATGCCGAATCAGCTTCCTGTCCGTTCTTGACGCAGTCGGTTGCATAGCCGGACTGGCGCAACGAGCGGGTCAGACCATCGGCCAGTACACTATCGTCTTCAGCGAGCAAGATACGCATTGTTAACACTCTGCAATCGGATTGAAGTAGTCTATTGGCTTTTGGTAATACCGGCAAGGCAGGGAAGCGAGCGCTGCTTTCCTTTTCATCCTAATATTTGGAATTCGCGCTTGCATAAAGCACTGGATTTTTATACAGTATTGTCTGTAACGTTAGAGTCCGGCTCCTGAGTCGGGTATTCATCGCCAACTCCAATCTACCGTCGAAAGATATCTATGGACGACAAGAAAGCCGCGCAAAACCCGGAAAAAGCCAAGGCACTGGCAGCCGCGTTAGCGCAAATCGAAAAACAGTTCGGCAAAGGTTCCGTGATGCGCATGGCCGATGGCGCGGTTGCGGAAGAGGTACAAACCGTC
>DASVLY010000290.1:0-4986 GCA_036384635.1 Noviherbaspirillum sp.
GCTCTACCGGTACTATCCATTGGCAGATACAGGCGGTTTGCGGGCGCAGGCATTGTAGACAGGCAAGACGCTTGGCGGGCATGCAGAACTCATTGGGACGCCGTATATAACGTAACTAACGTAACGGCAAACGGCGTCATCATGCCACGGATCAGCGCTCGCCGCGAATATAGTGTTCGAGTTGTTCGATGATGAATTTCTGCTCGGAGATGATGTCTTTCACCAGATCGCCGATTGAGATCAGGCCGATCAGTTCGCCACAGTCTATCACGGGCAGGTGGCGCAGGCGGTTTTCCGTCATCAGCACCATGCACTCCTCGTTCGACTGGTCCGGTTTCACATACATCACCGGCGCGCTCATGATCTCGCGCACCTGCGTCTGACGCGACGAACGCCCCATCAGCTCGACCTTGCGCGCATAGTCGCGCTCGGTGACGATACCGACGATCTGCGCGCCTTCCGTCACCAGCAGCGCGCCGATCTTCTTTTCCGCCATCTCACCGATGGCGTCCAGCACCGGCGTCGAAGGCGAAACGGTGGCGACGGTCTTGAGCGTCTTGGACTGCAGGATGTGCGCGATCGATTTCATGGCGTCGCTCCCAAGGGCTGAATTCATCATCTTAAGCCGTGAAAAACCATGACAGGCACGCCGATTTTCAAAAGCATGAGCCATATCAAAATTCACTCTGTCCTGGCATCAACATCTTTTTGGAATAGAACGGCCAACGAAGGCGAGTTGATCTGCAACATGACGATGAGTTGATTCGTCAGGCATCTTTTCAGGCCACCCCGTTCTCACGTATCACTCTTTGAAAACATGGAACCGCAACGCTGTACCGATCTTCGGCTGCACCACATCGAGAAGGAGCTTCTTGCCCGCGAACCGATTTTTCACCACCGTGAGCTTGGAGCGAGCCAATCTTCCCTGGAAGAAGCAACCGAAGAATCGTTTTGGGAAGTCGGAGCATCCGGCCGCAGGTACAGTCGTCAGTTCGTGATCGAAACGGTGCTCAAGAGGTGGTCGGAACAGCATGAAGATGAGTGGCAACTCAGCGAGCCTTATTGCCAGGAGCTTGCCAAAGATCTCTATCTGCTGACCTATACCCTGCAACAGGGCGCAAGGGTTTCACACCGCAGCACGCTGTGGCGCCAGGCATCAGGTAGTTGGAAGATCGTCTTCCATCAAGGCACTGTTGTGGAGATTCCTTAAGACTATCTATCTGTCTTTAATCCAGGTCAAACAGCACGCACAACAGTGTGATGATCTCCGCGCAGACCGGATACGCTGTGCGAATCCGGCAGATCTGCAGGAATCCTTATGCTTCGCGCAAGTACCGCCGAACGCGGCTCCACTCTTCCACCTCCCAGACATTCATTGCGGCAATCCGTCACACTGCGCCGGCACGTTGCCTATGCAGTGTGCATGCATGCACTTGCCGCACTCATTCTTCTTGTGCTGTTGAGGCAAACGCTTGCAAACGAGATCGCTTATGGCTGGATTGCGGTTGCGCTGTGCGCTTGGGGCATCGGAACATGGGAATGCTGGCGCATCGCAATCGAAAGTTCCCGCCTGCGTCTCGATGCCGAACAGGCGGCCGAGAAACTGCGCGAGCAAGCCGGCGAACAAGCCGCGTTGCGCGAACGCATGGAAAAAGCGCTGCTCGCAGCCGAACAAGCATGTGCTGACAAGGCACGCTTTCTCGCGGCAGCCAGCCACGACCTGAGACAGCCGGTGCATGCGATCAGTCTGTTCGTCGCCGCGCTCAAGCTGGAAGACTTCGACAGCCATGCCAAATACCTGGTCGACCGGCTGGACCGTTCGTTAGCCGGCCTGGATGAATTGTTCAATCGCCTGCTGGATATTTCCCGGCTCGATACCGGCGTGATCACGCCCTCGTTCAAGGTGTTCGAAGCATTGCCGATCGGGCAGACGCTGGAAACCCGGTTTGCGCCGCTGGCGCACAGCAAGGCGCTGCGTTTCAACGTGCATTGTCCGAAGGGATTGTTCCTGCACACCGATGCCGAGCTGTTGATCGAGCTGATCATGAACCTGCTGTCGAATGCGTTTCGCTACACCGAACGCGGCGGCGTGCTGCTGGCATTTCGCGCGCATGCAAACAGTGTGCTCATCCAGGTGTGGGATACCGGGTGCGGAATAGCGGACGACAAGCTGGATCTGATCTTCGATGAATTCGTCCAGCTCGGCAATCCTTCGCGCGACCGCAGGAAGGGGCTGGGTCTGGGGCTGGCAATCGTCAAGCGTCTGTCCGGCATACTGGGCTGCAAGTTGCAGGTGCGATCGAGACAGGGAAAAGGCTCGATGTTCGGGATCGAGGTCGGACGCAGCACAAACATATCGGCACTGGAATATGCTGCCGGCAACGGCAGACCGCCGGGACAGGATCTTTCCGGCGCCCTGGTGCTGGTGGTGGACGACGAAATCGATATCCTCGCTGCGATGGAGGCAATTCTGTCGTCGTGGGGGTGTTACGCGATCCTGGCCCGCTCGACTAATGAAGCGTTGAAATACGTGGACGCCAGCCTGCGCTATCCCGATGTGCTGATCACCGATCACCGGCTGGGCGAGAACAAGACCAGTTTCGATGTGGCCGCTGCGGTGTCGACCGTGGTCCCGTACGAGCTGCCGGTGATCGTGATTTCAGGGGAATCGCATTCCCCGCTGGAACGCGAGGTGCTGGAAAGAGGCTGGGTGTTCATGAACAAGCCGGTGAATGCGAACTGCCTGCGGCATGCGTTGGGGCGGGCACTGGCGCTGGGTCGGAAGAAGCTTCCGGGAGCGGCATCGGCAACTTGATCCCGTACTTGGCCACGGCAATCAATGCCTGCGTCCGCGACGCCACTTTCAATTCGCGCAGGATCGCGCTCACATGAATCTTCACCGTCGATTCGACGATATTCAGCCGGCGCGCGATCAGCTTGTTCGGCAGCCCCATGAGTATCAGCGCCAGCACCTCCTTTTGCCGCTCGGTCAATGCCCATTCGCAAGGTGCGTTGCTTGCGGGAGCAGGAAATGCATCGTTCCCGGTAATGCTCTCCGGCAAAGAGATGCGTCCGTCCAGAAGCGCTTCGATTGCACCATGCAAGCGCGCCGAGTCGGCCGATTTCGGCACGAAAGCTTTCGCGCCCAGTTCCAGCGCTTTCAGCACGGTGGCGCGATCCTCTTGCGCAGAAACCACGACCACTGGCGTCGACGCATATTTTTCCCTGAACGATTCCAGCGCAACAAACCCCGGCTGGTCCGGCAGGTTCAGGTCAAGAAAGATGAAATCGACCGCTTGTATCGCAGCAATCTCCAGGCCGGATGCGCAACTGTTCGCCAGCCACAATTCGGCTTGCGGCTGTATCCGCTTGATCATGAGCGCGATGCCTTCGCGGATCAGCGCATGGTCATCGATAATCAGGATTCTCATGGCACCCTCCGCTTTCAACATACTCCCATCGTTCCCGCCAGTCTTTACTACTTGAGTAGTATCGCTCTTTACCGTTCGAGTAGACAGCAGGGTATGCCCGAGAAAGCTCTCCATGTTTAAAAGCGGGCTCCCGACGATTTTTCAGTTTTTTCGCGTTGCCTGGCGAGAACCTCTGCAAGGAGGATTTCCGATTCGCGCACGCTCCCGGACGCTGACTTCTTCAGATTGAGACAGCTCAGTATGCTCTTTCCAGCTCAGGAGGCGCTCTATCTTTATCCCTCCCCGCTTTGAATCTTTACTGTTTCAGCCATTTGCTTGAAAACATCAACCCATGAGGCGCTCTTTATAAAGAGAGCGGCAGAGTTTGCTGCATCCTGCGCATTGCCTTGTAAATTACGCTCTTCATTTCCAAGGCGCACTTGAGGTTCTGCGCGTTTCCATTGTTCGTTTTCCGGCTTTTGCTCTTCTTCTGTGGCCAGCGCAATGACTTTTTTGATGACGTCTTTGGCGGCATCGTCACCGAGCATGCTATCGCTGAGAAATTCGAGTTCTTTCGCTTCCTCGGAGTTGACTCGATTATCTCTGTTTACCGCCAGAAGTTTGCTCACAAACCTCGTATAAGCGGTTTTCGCGGAATAGGTTCCCGGTGTACGCACCATGTTCCCTTCATCATCCTTGAAAGCTGCCTGTTCATGAAGACCTTCCTTCAATTGTTTTACATATACGTCGTCTTCTTCCCGATTTTCTTCCAAGCCATGCAGAGCAGCCAGTTCACGAATTTCTTTCTTCAATGCTTCTATCAGGCTTTTTTCTTTTCCACACTGCGCAAGACGAAGTTTTATCTGCAGTTTATCAAGATCTTTCCTTAATTTTTTTACCCGGTCTTCTTCTATGCCATCCTGAAGCGATACGCCCACACTGAACACATCGCTTCGCTCACCGGAATTTGTCCCAGTCATGACTTCCGGGGCCATAAATAGCATCGTGCCTTTCCCAATCCTTTCACCCGATTTAGTCCAAGTTCCGAGGTCAATCACAACAGGCTCTCCGGTCTCTTGATTCACCATAAAGTTTTTCGGCTTGATGTCATTGTGCACCACACCCGCCTTACCGAAATGCTCGGTTACATCGAGCAGACGCCGGCCAATGAATTGCACTGCTCCCCAGTACTGTTCGCTGGAAATTTTTCCGGCATTCCAGCACTTGCGAAGCGCTTCAAAAGTTTTCTCTCCGGTTGAACCTGGAACCATATCCATCAACAGTACGCGCTCCATTCTGCTGTTCTTCTGCGCCTGTATAGCCCCGCACCCATCCAGCAATCCGTGCTTTATCTCTTTATTATTCTTTCGCACCCGTGCGATTCCATACACATTCACCAGATTGGGATGCGGACCAACAGCACGATAAATGGCTTCATAGCCTTTCAATTCCTCACCAAGATCATCCCTGGCGCTACCGCCCCTCTCACATTGCCTCCAGTTATTTAAGGTCTTGCCTATCAGTTTGTCGCCGTTCTCATTTTCAAAAATCGAAACGCTGCCATAATTGCCGCTTG
>DASVLY010000291.1:0-3441 GCA_036384635.1 Noviherbaspirillum sp.
GAGCTTCGGCGTAGTGGGACTGGGCGGCATTGCCGCATTCGTGGCAGGCGCGCTGATCCTGATCGACACCGATCTTCCCGGCTACGGCATCCCGGCTTCGGTGATTGCGGGCATCGCCATATTGAGCGCGCTGTTGCTGACAACCATCGCGGGTATTGCATTGAAAACGCGCCGCCGCGCGGTTGTGAGCGGTCCCGGCAAATTGATCGGCAGCGTCGCCGAGGTCGTGCATACGACACAGCGGGAGGGCTGGGCGCATCTGCACGGCGAAACCTGGCGGGTGACCAGCAAGACACCGCTGCGGCTGGCACAGGAGGTGCGGGTCATCGCGCGCAACGGGCTGGTGCTGGAGGTAGTCCCTGTCGGCAGTAACAAGGAAGGAGAATAAGCATGTTTTTCGACATCGGATTCGGCTTTGGCGGCTTGCTCATCGTTCTTGCAATCATATTGTTCGCTTCGTCCATTCGCGTGCTGCTGGAATACGAGCGGGGTGTCGTGTTCCAGCTCGGCCGCTTCTGGAGCGTGAAGGGGCCGGGGCTGGTCATTGTCATTCCGGTGCTGCAGCAAATGGTGCGCGTGGACTTGCGCACTGTCGTGCTCGACGTGCCGACCCAGGATGTGATCTCGCGCGACAACGTTTCGGTGAAGGTCAATGCAGTGATTTATTTCCGCGTGATCGATCCCGAGAAAGCCATCATCCAGGTCGCCAACTTCTTTGAGGCCACCAGCCAGCTTGCGCAGACGACCTTGCGGTCGGTATTGGGCCAGCATGAACTGGACGACATGCTGGCCGAGCGGGATCGCCTGAACATCGATATCCAGAGGGTGCTCGATGCACAAACGGATACGTGGGGCATCAAGGTGTCGAATGTCGAGATCAAGCGTGTCGACCTGGACGAATCGATGGTACGCGCCATTGCCCGACAGGCCGAAGCGGAACGGGAACGGCGCGCCAAGGTGATCCATGCCGAGGGCGAACTGCAAGCTTCCGAAAAGCTCAGGCAAGCGGCGAATGTGCTGGCGCAGCAACAAGGGGCCATGCAGTTGCGCTACATGCAGACACTCAGCAGCATCGCCGGCGACAAGTCATCAACGATTGTCTTCCCGTTGCCGATCGAACTGCTTACCGGCGTGGCGGAAGCAGGACAACAAGGTAAATCAGCATAGCCAGGCCGCCCTCCCCGCACGGGGCAAGAGCCGGGTGAATAAAGTTCGGACATTGGTGGTACACGCCGGAGAATGTTGGCAGCATGTCCACACATATCCCAAAAAAGCTCGATGAATACGGGCCTTTTGCATGAATTGCGCGGAACAAACATCGTTATAGTCGTTCCTAAAATCCTTTTCAGAGACATAAAGAGACAACCAGCTTATGAGACCGCTGCCGTCCAAACGTTGAAGAGAATTCGGCGCAGCGCCGGTCAGATGACACACCCGGGAAAAATACCAAACCGTCATCCCTTATGGATGAAGGCGTTTTTTTCGGTTATTGGTCAGCATCATAAAAAACGTTGCCGAAAGTTATTCAGTAAAAACAGGAACAGATAACGATGAATAATTTGCAGCGCCTCAATCTTCTTGGGTCGTCACCACAGTTTCAACGTGTCTATGAACAGATACGGAAAATCGCCGGCGTCGATGCCACTGTTCACATCGAGGGGGAAACCGGGACCGGCAAGGAGCTTGCTGCAAGAGCCATACACTATCTGGGAAACCGCTGCGACCGCCCTTTTATTCCGGTCAATTGCGGCGCACTCCCGGAAACACTAATTGAAAGCGAATTGTTCGGGCATGAACGCGGCGCTTTTACCGATGCAAAGGCCGCATCTCCGGGGTTGGTCAGCGAGGCCGATGGCGGCACGCTTTTTCTGGATGAAGTGGACGCATTAGGCCCCAAGGCGCAGGCTTCATTGCTTCGCTTTCTTCAAGACCGGACATATCGGCGCGTCGGCGGCGGAACGTCGCGGCATGCGGATGTGCGTATTATCTCCGCAAGCAACGCCAACCTTCATCGGCTCGCCGACGAACACCAGTTCCGGCGGGATTTGCTCTATCGCCTGAATGTGCTGTCCCTGCGCATGCCGGCGCTTCGCGAGCGCAAGGGTGACGCGGTCGAACTGGCGCAAACTTTTCTTGTCCGTTTCAGCCATCAATACAGGATGCCGCAGAAAACATTCCATCCTGATTCACTGGCATTTATCGAACAATATTCCTGGCCGGGCAATGTACGTGAACTGGAGAACATTATTCATCGCGAATTTCTAATGTCCGAGGGGAATGAATTGCGGCTGGTCGAGGCGCAAGCAGTCAGCGGGCATGCGCATATGGATGCAGACGAAGATATCTCCTTCAAGGATGCGAAAGCGCGCGCTGTCGCAGAGTTCGAACGGCGATATGTGCATGACATGCTGGAACGCACAGGCGGCAATATCTCACGCGCGGCAAAACTGGCCGGACAGGATCGCAGCGCATTCGGCAAGCTCGCCCGCAAGCATGGATTGGGTCAATGCGCCTCTTCCCCCCTGACCGAGACAACCGATTAAACCATTCGACAGATTCCGCGAGAAAATAAGAGAGTGATGTATTTTTCCATCAATCGAACATTGCGGCAGCATGTCTCATAGACAGGACTTACGCAAAATTGTCCCGGCAAGGCGCGCCGCCGCAGACAGTACAAGACGTACGGCAAGGCGGCAGCAACGCCGTCGGGGCGGTTTTGCGTAAGTCCTGATAGAAAGAAAATGAGACATCCCCTTCTATGGATGACAAACTAAAACTAGCCACCGCAATCTCTATCCTGATCTATCTCAGCTCCCGGCCGGATGCCGCCGATACCGTGGAAGGCATACATCAGTGGTGGATTCAATGGCCCGACGTTCCGGAGCCGGTTTCCGTCACCATGGCCGCGCTTGAACATCTGGAAGCGGTCGGCTTTCTTGAGCGTTTGCAAACCGGTAATCGCCAGTTCTGGCGGCGGCGGCGTGATGCCGATCCTGTTTGTGGCGAGTAATTCCGCGCTTGCGGAGGCATGGCTTTTTTCATGCTCACAAGCAGGAAAGTGTCTCAATCAAGGCTGGCGTTAATGTTTCCGCTTCCAATGACCCTTTCGATCAATCCCAACCGGTTGTTTTCCGCCCGTCCGGCATCGGTCAAGTTCCCCCCTTGGGCCGCAACGCTCACCTCTTGTTTCAATGCTTCTTCCTCGACAGACAATTTCGGTTGTCCAAAGCCGGTCAATGCTTTTTTCTCCTCGTCGGTCAGCGTTGTTTGTTCCACACCCGTCAATCCGATTCTTTCCGCAAGAGCCAGGACAGTCTGTTCATCACCTGTCAATTTTTGACTGGCCAATTCCTGATTGGTCAATTTTTTCCTGACATTGAGCAGGTCCATCGCTTTAATGCCGCTGCACCTGGGGTAGAGCATGGTATTCATTTGGGCAGG
>DASVLY010000292.1:0-6648 GCA_036384635.1 Noviherbaspirillum sp.
CGAAAGTTTTTTGACGCGGGGTGCGTTCCTGCCCCCTCCCCTTCAAGGGGAGGGTTGGGGTGGGGATGGGTTACGTTAGCGGCGAAAAACCCATCCCCACCCTGCCCCTCCCCTTGAAGGGGAGGGAACGGTCTCATTACCGTGTCAAAAAACTTTCGCATACTTTCCTAACGCGGCACGAAGAACACCGCCTCTTCCTTCGCATGCAAATCCGGCGCATCGACGGCGGACAGGTCGAAGCGAATCCTGTTCGAGCCGGCTTTCCCCTTGCCGGCCGCTACACGTACCCGCACCGGCACGGCGCGCGAGCTTGCGGCATCGACTGCTACTTCGTCCGTCGTCGCCAGCGCAATCGTGTCGATGCCGGCAACGGCGATGCGGAAACGGTGCGCGGTCTCGCCGGTGTTCATGATCTGCAGGCGATAGACGTTCTCGATCATGCCGTCCTCGACTTCGCGCGCCAGTGCGCCGCGGTCGCGGATCACGTCCAGCTTGAGCGGCGTGCGCGAGAGCAGCGACAGGCCGAGCGCGGCGACGATCAAGGTAAGTACGGCTGAATAAATCAGTACGCGCGGCCGCAGGATGCGCTTGCGGATGGCGCTTCCCGGCAAATGTTCCTTCAGCGCGTTTTCGGTCGCATAGCGGATCAGGCCGCGCGGCGATCCGGTCTTGTCCATGACCGAATCGCAGGCGTCGATGCAGGCGGCGCAGCCGATGCATTCGTATTGCAGGCCGTTGCGGATGTCGATGCCGGTGGGACAGACCTGCACGCACATGGTGCAGTCGATGCAGTCTCCCCCGCTCTTCCTGGCCTTGCCCATGTGCGCGCCGCGCGGTTCGCCGCGCTCGGCGTCGTAGGTGACGATGAGCGTGTCGCGGTCGAACATCGCGCTCTGGAAGCGCGCATACGGGCACATGTATTTGCAGACCTGCTCGCGCATCCAGCCTGCATTGCCGTAGGTGGCCAGCGTATAGAACAGGACCCAGAACCATTCCCATGGGCCGAAGCGCAGTTGCATTGCCTCGCGCAGCAGCGTTTCCATCGGCGTGAAATAGCCGACGAAGGTGATACCGGTCCACAGTGCCACCGTGCCCCAGGCGCTGTGCTTGGCCGCTTTCTTCGCGAGCTTCTGCACGGACCACGGCTGTCGGTCGAGCCGCATGCGCGCGCTGCGCGTGCCTTCGATGCGGCGCTCGATCCACATGAAGATTTCCGCATAGACCGTCTGCGGACAGGCATAACCGCACCACACGCGCCCCGCCACCGCCGTGACGAGGAAGAGCCCGTAGGCGCACACGATCAGGAGTGCCGCGAGGTAGATGAAATCCTGCGGCCACAGGACCAGGCCGAAGAGGTGGAACTTGCGCGCGCCGAGGTCGAACAGCACCGCCTGGCGGCCGTTCCAGCGCAGCCACGGCATACCGTAGAACACGAGTTGCGTGAGCCAGACGCATGCCCAGCGCAGCCGAGCATAACGCCCGGAGATCTCGCGCGGGTAGATTTCCCGACGAGGCTCGTACATCCGGATGATTTCGACCTGGGGTGTGGGCTGGTTCATAACAGGCTCTAATTATTTCCCTGCCTGCGCGGTGTCGTTCGACAGGCTCCAGACATAGGCGGCCAGCACATGCGCCTTCGGTTCGCCGAGGAAGTCCTTGAACGAAGGCATGGTGTTGTCACGCCCCTTGCGTATCGTTTCCATCACCGTCTGGACGCCGCCGCCATAGAGCCAGATCTTGTCGCTCAGGTTGGGTGCGCCGATCGCCTGGTTGCCGTGGCCGTCGGCGCCGTGACATCCGGCGCAGGCAGCGAATTTCGGTTTGCCGAATACGGCCTTGATCGGGTCGTGCGTCGAGTCCGAGAGGCTCAGGACGTAATGCGCGACGTTCTCGACATCCTTGTCCGATCCGAGCGCCTGCGCCATCGACGGCATGACGCCGTGACGGCCTTCCATGATGGTCTTCTTGATCGTCTCCGGTTCGCCGCCGTGGAGCCAGTCTTTGTCGGTCAGGTTGGGAAAGCCCTTGCTGCCGCGCGCATCCGAGCCGTGGCATTGCGCGCAATAGGTCAGGAACAGGCGTTCGCCCACCGCATGGGCTTGCGGGTCGGCTGCGACGGCGCGCAAATCCTTCGCAAGATATTTGCCGAACAGCGGGCCGTAGTCGCTATCGGCCTTTTTCAGTTCGGCGCGGTACTGGCCGGTCGATTGCCAGCCGAGCTTGCCGGCGTAAGCGCCAAGGCCCGGATAAAGCACGAGATAGCCGAGGCCGAACACGATAGTAAGCATGAACATCCACATCCACCAGCGCGGCATGGGGTTGTTGAGTTCGGTCAGGCCGTCGTCCCAATCGTGCCCGGTCGTTTCCTTGCTGCCGGCGGCATTCACCTTGCATTTCGATTGCGCCCACAGCAGCAGCGCGCAGCCTGCGATGCCGAGCACCGCCAGCAGCGAGATGTAGAGGCTCCAGAAGTCGTTCGTGAAATCAGCCATGTTGCTTCTCCCGTGATTCTTCGTCGGCGAACGGCAGTTGCGCCGCCGCGTCGAAGTCGTCCTTGCGGCGCGCGCTGCATGCCCACAGCATGATGCCGATGAAGGTGGCGAAGCTGATGAGCGTGAAGAGGCTGCGCATGTCGATGAGCCAGTTGTCGGTTGTCATGATCAGTTCCTCGTTTTGATCTGCGTGCCGAGTCCTTGCAGGTAGGCGATCAGCGCGTCCTGTTCGGTCTTGCCTTCGAGCGCCTGCGGCGCTTGTTTGATCTCGTCTTCGCTGTAAGGATGTCCGAGGCGCTTGAGCGCGCGCATCTTCGGCACGATCCCGGACGGTTCGAGTTTCGTTTTCGCGAGCCACGGGTAGGCAGGCATGTTCGATTCCGGCACCACGTCGCGCGGGTTGTTCAGGTGGACGCGATGCCATTCGTCGCTGTAGCGGCCGCCGACGCGCTGCAGGTCGGGGCCGGTGCGCTTCGAGCCCCACTGGAAGGGACGGTCGTAGACGAATTCGCCGGCCACCGAGTAATGGCCGTAGCGTTCGGTCTCGGCGCGGAACGGGCGAATCATCTGCGAATGGCAGTTGTAGCAGCCTTCGCGGATGTAGATGTCGCGTCCGGCCAATGCCAGCGCCGGATAAGGCTTCAGTCCGGCGACCGGCTCGGTGGTCGATTTCTGGAAGAACAGCGGCACGATCTCGGCCAGGCCGCCGACGCTGACGACCAGCACGACCAGCGCCATCAGCAGCCAGGGGTTCTTCTCGATCAGTTCGTGAGTGAATTTCATGTGTTCCTCCTCAAGCAGCCGGCGTAACGGAAACAGGTGTGGCAATGCGCATGTTGGCCGGCCGGCTCTCGCGTACTGTCATGAAGACGTTCCAGGCCATCATCGCCATTCCCGACAGGTAGAGCAGCCCGCCGCAAAAGCGGATCACGTAGTAGGGATAGGTGGCCTTGACCGCTTCGACGAAGGTATAGGTCAGCGTGCCGTCGGGGTTGACCGCGCGCCACATCAGGCCCTGCATCACGCCGGCGATCCACATGGCGGCGATGTAGAGCACGATGCCGATGGTCGCCACCCAGAAGTGCAGGTCGATCATCTTCACGCTCCACATTTCCGTCTTGCCGGACAGGCGCGGTATCAGGTAGTAGATCGAGCCCATGGTGATGAAGCCGACCCAGCCGAGCGCGCCGGAATGCACGTGGCCGATGGTCCAGTCGGTGTAGTGCGAGAGCGCGTTGACGGTCTTGATCGACATCATCGGCCCTTCGAAGGTCGACATGCCGTAGAACGACAGCGAGACGATCAGGAACTTCAGGATCGGATCGGAGCGCAGTTTGTCCCATGCGCCCGAGAGCGTCATGATGCCGTTGATCATGCCGCCCCACGAGGGCGCGAGCAGGATCAGCGAGAACACCATGCCGAGCGATTGCGTCCAGTCGGGCAGCGCCGTGTAGTGCAGATGGTGCGGGCCGGCCCACATGTAGGTGAAGATCAGCGCCCAGAAGTGCACGATGGACAGGCGGTACGAATACACGGGACGCCCGGCCTGCTTCGGAATGAAGTAGTACATCATGCCGAGGAAGCCGGCGGTCAGGAAGAAGCCCACCGCGTTGTGGCCGTACCACCACTGCACCATCGCATCCTGCACGCCGGCGTAAAGCGGATAGGACTTGGTGAGGCTCACCGGAATCACGGCGGCGTTGACGACGTGCAGCAATGCGACCGCCAGGATGAAACCGCCGAAGAACCAGTTGGCGACGTAGATATGCGGCACCTTGCGCTTGACGAGCGTTCCGAAGAAGACAACGGCATAGGCGATCCAGACCACGGCGATCAGCAACGCAATCGGCCATTCGAGTTCGGCGTATTCCTTGCCGCGCGTGATCCCGAGCGGCAGCGTGACGGCGGCGGCGACGATGACCGCTTGCCAGCCCCAGAAGGTGAAGGCCGCGAGGCGGTCCGAGAACAGCCGCGCCTGGCAGGTGCGCTGGACCACGTAATAGGAGGTCGCGAACAGCGCGCAGCCGCCGAACGCAAAGATCACGGCATTGGTGTGCAGCGGACGGATGCGGCCGTAGGACAGCCACGCGGTATCGAAATTCAGCGCCGGCCAGGCCAGCTCGGCGGCGATGTAGACGCCGACGAGCATGCCGACCACGCCCCAGATCACGGCCGCGATGGCGAACTGCTTCACGACCTTGTAGTTGTATTGGAATACAGGGTCCACGACTTCCTCCCTAAAGCGGTAATAAATTGAGGTCAGGATAGAAGTCGGGGCCGTGAAAATCATTGACCTGAGTCAAATTGGTCCGGATGGTTGCCGTCGTCGTCCTGCAGGATGCGCAAGGCGGGTCCGACCATGTCGTCGAATTGGCCGCTGTCGGACATGCGGAAGAAGATCCAGATCGCGATGAACACGATCAGGACCGACAGCGGCACGAGCAGATAGAGTGCTTCCATGTTCGGGAGGCTCCGGTGGATTCAATGGACTTGCTTCAGCTGCATAGCTCCCTCCCCTTGAAGGGGAGGGTTGGGGTGGGGATGGGTTTTTAGCTGCCAACTTAACCCATCCCCACCCTGCCCCTCCCCTTGAAGGGGAGGGAACGCTCTCATTGCCGTATCAAAAAGCTTTTGCGTACCTGCCCGGATTGCCGTTCCGTCAAATGCCTGGACTCGGCCAGCCGCAACGCATTGACCACAACCGCCGCCGAACTGAACGACATGCCGACAGCCGACATCCACGGACTCAGCCAACCGAATGCGGCCGCCGGTATCGCGAGCGCGTTGTAGAACACGGCCCAGGCGAGGTTCTGCCGGATCACCGCCATCGCTTTGGCCGCTGTCGCCGCCGCCTCCTGCATGGCATCGATGCGCCCCGACAGCAGCACGGCGTCGGCCTGCGCCTGCGCCAGCGCCGCGCCCGATCCCATGGCGAACGAGACATCGGCCGCGCGCAGCACGGCGGCATCGTTGATGCCGTCGCCCGCCATCGCCACAATCGCGCCCTGGCGCTGCAAATCCTGCACGAAGGCGAGCTTTTGTTCCGGCAGGCACGCGCCCTGGGCATGTTCGATACCGAGCGAGTCGGCGATGCGGCGCACGGCTTCGGGCCGATCCCCGCTCAACAGCATGACCGTCTTGCCCGCCGCAAGAAAACGCGCGACGGTCTCGCGCGCCTCGTCGCGCAAGGCATCGGCGATGTCGAAGCGCGCCAGCCAGCGGCCTGCCGTGCCGAGATAGATCGAAGTCGATGCGCCATCCTCTTCCCAAGGGCAAGCAACGCCGCACAAAGCGCCGACAAAGGTCATGCTGCCGATGCGATAGTGAATGCCATCGACCGTGCCGGCCACGCCCTGCCCTGCGGTGTGATGCGCATCCACCGCCGGCTCGGCGTGCATGCCGCGCCGCCTTGCCTCGTTCGCAATGGCAGTGCCCAGCGGATGCGCGCTCGACGCTTCGAGGGCGAAAGCCATGCGCAGGCACCTTCCTTCGTCTTCCGTGCATTCAGTGACGATGCGCGTCACACCGGGCTTGCCGACCGTCAGCGTGCCGGTCTTGTCGAACACGACGTGGGTGGCGCGATGCAGCGTCTCCAGCACATGCGGCCGCAGGACGAGCACGCCGCGCCGCATCAGGGCATTGGTCGCGGCGGCGAGCGCGGTCGGCGTCGCCAGCGACAGTGCGCACGGGCAGGACACGACGAGCACCGCAATCGCTATCGGCCAGGCACGCTCCGGATCGGCGATCCGCCAATACGCGAACGTGATCAGCGCGAACACCAGCAGGCAGGCAACGAACCAAGCCGCGACACGGTCGGCCCACTCCGCGATGCGCGGCTTGGCCTGCCCTGCGCGTTCGGCAAGGCGGACCAGCGCGGCAAGCGTGCTGTCGGCAACCGGATTGACGACGCGCAGCACCAGCGGCTGCCACAGGTTGACGGCCCCACCGGGCAGCATGTCGCCGATGGCCTTGCGTTGGGGTTCGCTCTCTCCGGTGAGCAGCGACACGTCGATTGCAGCCTCGCTTTCAAGCAGGATGCCATCGGCGGGAATCGCCTCCCCCGGCCTGACCAGGATCGCATCGCCCTCAGCAAGGCGAGCGGCAGCGACGGTTTCGCTGCGGCGGCTCTGCGGATACGCAGGCAGGCGTTCGGCGG
>DASVLY010000293.1:0-2399 GCA_036384635.1 Noviherbaspirillum sp.
ATTTGTTCAGCGCCGAAGAAAACTTTTTCCAGCTTCCGGCAATCTTGAGCCTGTGCGACCTGATCATCTCGGTTGAAACCGCCGTCATGCATCTGGCCAATGCGGTGCATGTACCGGTGATTGCATTGATGCGTCAGAAAAACCCGGAATGGGCGCCCATCGATACGCAGAACAGCACAGTGATTACTGTGCCGAAGGCCGACGATTGGGTAGAAGCCATTACGGTGGAACAGGTGATGGCTGTGCTCGGGGAGCACGCAGTTACTCATCGGCTCTTAGGAACATGCACGGAATAACTTCCCGATTTGGACGCGCCCGTCAGGCGTGAGCCAAATCGGGAAGTTATTCCGTGCTCGTTCCTTGGTGTCTTGAGTCGTTGCGATTTCTGAGAATCAAGGGGCTGAATGCCTTGGCGGAAACCGATACGGCGTCTCCCTGCTGCAATCCTTCCACTTCGTCGGTCGATGCGATGATTTCGACGATGTCCTGCCCGATCAACAGCGATACGATATGCACGACCTCCTCACGTCGTATCGCCAATACTTGCGCATGGACATTCAGCTTCCCAGCAAGCCGCTTATGCAGAAAGATGTCTGCGGGAGTGCCCGACTGAATGATCCGTCCACCATCCAGGCGCAACACGCGCTGCGACAATCTGAATACCTCGCCGATATCATGACTCACCAGCAAGGTAGTGAGTCCGAAGCGTCGATGGAGGCGCAGAAGATCGTCCTGCAAGCGGGTACGCATCGCCGCGTCGAGTGCGGACAGCGGTTCGTCGAGCAGCAGCAGCTTCGGCTTTCTGGCAATTGCGCGCGCCAATGCGACGCGCTGTTTTTGCCCGCCCGAAAGTGTGTGCGGCAAGCGGTTCTGTAAAGCGGCCAGATCGGTCAGTTCCAGCAGTTCTTCCACCCAGGCCGTCTCGGTTTTTTTCGCTGCATACGCCACGTTTTCTCGCACGTTCAGGTTCGGGAAGAGCGCGTAGTCCTGAAAGACGCAACCAATCGCGCGTTTCTGCGGCGGGAGGTTGATCCGCATGTTTGCATCGAACCATGTTTCGCTATCGACGGCGATGCGGCCGTGATCCGGTTCGGTCAGACCGGCGAACATGCGCAGTACGGTAGTCTTGCCGGCACCGGAAGGGCCGAACAGAGTGGTGAAGCTCCCTGTCTCAAGGGCTGCATGCACATCCAGCTCAAGCCGTCCGGAGGCGTTTTGCAAAGTCTTGGTAACGGCGATTTCAATCATCTCAGACAGCCTTCAGCCATTTCTTGTTGCCGATATAAACCGTCAGCAGAATGGTGAACGTTATCGCAAACAACACCAGCGCATAGAAATTCGCCGCCGCATAATTCAGGCTTTCCACTTCGTCGTAGATTGCAATCGATGCCACCTTGGTGATGCCCGGGATATTTCCGCCGATCATCAGGATCACGCCGAATTCGCCTATCGTGTGCGCGAAGCTGAGCACCGCACCCGACAGCAGCGCTGGTTTGATATTGGGCAGCAGCACGCGGAACAAAGTTACGATGTCGGACTTGCCGAGCGTGCGAGATGCCTCGATCAGCGACGGCTGCAGGCTTTGAAAACCCGACTGCACCGGATGCACCATGAACGGCAGGCTGAAGATCACTGAGCCGATCACCAAACCCGCGAAGCTGAACACCAGCCTCAGATGAAACCATTGCTCCAGCCAGTGGCCAAATGCATGTTGCGGGCTGAATGCGAGCAGCAGGTAAAAGCCCAGCACCGAAGGCGGCAATACCAGCGGCATACTGACCAGCGCCTCGATCGCGGGTTTGAAGCGCGTGCGCGTGAAAGCGATCCAGTACGCGAGCGGAATGCCGATGATAAGCAGGATGATGGTAGTGATTGCGGCCAGGCGAAAGGTCAGGAGCAGCGGTTGCCAGTCGTAAGTCATGCACTGGTCTCCGGCACAACGGTCATTTCATTGGCCTTCACCAGTCCTTCGACCGCATCGCCCACTGCAAGGTTGAGTGTGTGCGAAGAACGGGTGGTGATGACGGAAGAGATCACATGACTGCCGTCGTAGGCGAGGGTGACTTTCGTCAGCAGCTTGCCGCGCTCGATCGCAGTGACGGTCGCCGGAATGCGATTGCGCATGCTGATCAAGCCCGACAGATTTTTCGCGAGTGAGACTTCAGTTTCCTTGAACAACAAGGTTACCGCCATGCCGGCATGCCATGCCGCGACTTCATCGCCGGCGCCGATCAGGGTGGCGGTAAAGCGTTGTTCGCCCACAGCGGCTTCCACCAGCGCGATACTGCCGTGCGCTTCAATCGCAGTAATCGTAGCCGGCAGGCGGTTCATGGCACGAGATATCCATAGCGTTCGAAGATCGCGCGCGCCTTCGTCGAAAACACGAAATCATAAAACTG
>DASVLY010000294.1:0-2752 GCA_036384635.1 Noviherbaspirillum sp.
GCGATATGCAGGCCGCGTTTATGGAAAAATCGGATCTAGTATCGTGAAGCCGCTCTGATGCACCGAGGGTACAATACTCGTCTTTTGTCAAAACCTGCATGCGGCTGATCGCTCCAGATCCGAGGTTTTGCCCCCATCTTCGATTTTTTCCCGTCGGCGGCTTGCTTCAAGACTCCACGGGAGACTGATTTAGAAAGAATTATATGAGTCTCAAATGCGGTATCGTCGGCCTGCCTAATGTCGGCAAATCCACTCTGTTCAACGCACTGACCAAGGCCGGCATTGCAGCCGAAAACTATCCCTTCTGCACGATCGAACCAAACGTCGGTATTGTTGAGGTGCCCGATCCGCGCCTGAAGGCGCTTGCTGAAATCGTGAAGCCGGAGCGCATCCTGCCCGCAGTGGTCGAGTTCGTCGACATCGCGGGCCTCGTTGCCGGCGCATCCAAAGGAGAAGGTCTGGGCAACCAGTTCCTTGCGCATATCCGGGAAACCGACGCGATCGTCAACGTGGTGCGCTGCTTTGAAGATCCGAACGTGGTGCATGTGGCCGGCAAGGTCAACCCGCTGGACGACATCGCCGTAATCCAGACCGAACTGGCCTTGGCCGACATGACCACGGTTGAAAAGGCGATTCAGCGCGAGAGCAAGAAAGCCAAAGCCGGCGACAAGGATGCAATCAAGCTGGTTGCATTGCTGGAGCGCATCCTTCCGCAGCTCAACGATGCCAAGCCGGTGCGTACAATGGGCCTGGATGCAGAAGAAATGGCATTGATCAAGCCGCTGTGCCTGATCACTGCAAAGCCTGCAATGTACGTGGGCAACGTATCCGACACCGGCTTTACCAACAACCCGCTTCTGGATCAATTAACCGAATACGCAAAGACTCAAAACGCGCCGCTGGTAGCCATCTGCGCAGCGATCGAAGCGGAAATCGCTGATCTCGATGACGAAGACAAGGGGGCGTTCCTGGCCGACATGGGAATGGATGAGCCGGGATTGGACCGTCTGATCCGTGCTGCGTTCAAGCTGCTCGGGCTGCAGACCTATTTTACTGCCGGCGTGAAGGAAGTGCGCGCCTGGACCATTCATGTGGGCGACACCGCACCACAGGCGGCCGGCGTAATCCACACCGATTTCGAACGCGGCTTCATCCGTGCGCAAACCATCTCATACGAGGATTTCATCGCATACAAGGGCGAACAAGGCGCGAAGGAAGCAGGCAAGATGCGCGCTGAAGGCAAGGAATACATCGTCAAGGATGGCGATGTATTGAACTTCCTGTTCAACGTATAAATTGCCCCTTTTCAAACACGGCACGACCGGCATGGCTATCCTCACCGAACTGAACTTGTACCCGATCAAGTCCTGCGCCGGTATCGTACTACGCGAAGCAATTCTGACTGCCGCCGGCTTGATGAGTGAGCACATCTATGATCGCGAATGGATGGTGGTAGATACGCAAGGCGAATTCATCACCCAGCGCAGCCATCCGAAGCTGGCGCTCATTACGCCACGCATCAAGGCCGATACGCTTGAGCTGCGTGCGCCGGGCATGCTGCGCCTGGAAATTCCGCTTGATCTGCCGCATCCGGACGATGCGAAGACATTACAAGTACATGTCTGGGAAGACACCGTCAACGCGTATGACTGTGATGAAACAACCGCCACCTGGTTCTCCTGTTTCCTCGGCCTCCCCTGCCGCCTGGTGCGCTTTCATGCGGACGCAAGGCGTATCGCAAGCACCAAATGGACCGGCGGCATCGAGGCGCCGACGCTCTTTTCCGACGGCTACCCGATGCTCGTGATTTCCGAAGCGTCACTGGCTGACCTGAATGAAAAGCTGATGGCACAAGGACGCAGCGCACTGCCGATGAACCGCTTCCGTCCGAATATCGTGATCGGTGACGTGGATGCATTCGAAGAGGATTATGCGCAGTCGTTCAAGCTTGGCGGTGCCACGCTGAAACCAGTGAAACCCTGCCCACGCTGCCCGGTACCATCGATCGATCAGACCACCGGAGAATTCGGTCCAGATCCGCTCGACATCCTGCGCACCTACCGCGCCGATCCCAGAGTCGACGACGGCATTACCTTCGGAATGAACACGATCCTGATCGAGGGCGAAGGTCAACTGCTTCGCATTGGACAGGAAGTTAAAGTCAGCCTTGCGTTCTGAGGGGCGGACGTTGCGATATTGCGAGTGTGCATAACGCAAGGTATTATCCATTGCAGATCGCATGTCTTCGTCATAACGACTCATTCAGGAGCGCCTGCCTATGCCGCATGACCTGGTTACTGAAAATCTGCATCTGCGTAGCCAGTTGGAGCAGTTGCTGAGCCAGGCGCAGCAAAACCAGCAAATTCTGAAGCGCTTCCAGACCTTCGATCTGCAATTCATCGGCGCCGCCGGGTTTCGGGAACTGATCGACACGATCTTTCACAGCTTTACCGCCGCATCAGAACTCGATGTCGCCACGCTGGTGTTGCTCGATCCCAAATATCAGATCCGTCACATTCTGTCCGACCTGAATATCAATCTGCCCGAACTGCCCCAGTTGTTGTTCCTGCAGGATGAAACCGGATTTGGCGAGCTATCTGACCGTTTATCCAAGCCTGTGCTGGGTTCCTATTCCGAGCAATGGCATCGCGAGTTGTTTCCCGATCCGATACCCGCTCCTGCCAGCGTTGCTGTAGTGCCCCTGTGGCGACATGAGCGCCTGATCGGCTGCCTGAACATCGGTAGCCGCGAC
>DASVLY010000295.1:0-1679 GCA_036384635.1 Noviherbaspirillum sp.
CTTGCGCACCTTTGCCAGCAGCGGTTCCTGTTCCGTCCTGGACAGATCGCGGATTTCGATCTTTGTCGGATCGATCCGCCCGCCCGCGCCGCCAATCGTAATCAGCGGAATGCCGTTATCGCGGCAATAAACAATCAGCGCAGTCTTCGCGCGCACGTCATCGATTGCATCGATGACGTAATCGTAACGGCCGATGCCGACCATCTGTTCGAGGTTATCGGCACTGACGAAATCTTCGATCTCCGTCACCCGGCAATACGGGTTGATCTGCGCGATGCGCTCGGCCAGCGCGGTGACCTTGGCCTTGCCCAGCGTATCGGTCAATGCGTGGATCTGCCGGTTCACATTCGATTCGGCGACATTGTCCAGATCGATCATCGTGATGCGCCCGATGGCGCTGCGCGCCAGCGCTTCGACCACCCACGAACCGACGCCGCCGACGCCGACCACGCACACATGCGCAGCGCAAAAACGTGTCAATGCGGCATCGCCATACAGGCGTGCAATGCCGCCGAAGCGGCGATCGAAATCAATGTCGTTGACAGAAGAATCAGAAACTGGAGGAGAGGAAATAATTGCGTTCATTTCGCCATTTTAACGGAGAGCAAGGCGCAATATTTTCCTCTAGAATGCTTTCATCGATTGACGGCTCCGCGCCTGCATTGCCTCTCCGTGTTTGCATCCATTCCCCTGCTGCAGCTCATCCTCGTTGCACTGGCCGCGCACATCGCACTGACCGGCGTGCGCATCACAACCTCCTTGTACGCGCTGTCGCTGCACGCATCCGAATTCACGGTCGGCAGCCTGATGGCATTGTTCTCACTGTTTCCGATGATGCTCGCAGTGCCGGCCGGACGCCTCATCGACCGCATCGGCATCGTGCGGCCGATGCTCGCCGGATGCGCGTCGATTGCTGCCGGTTGCGCCGTGCCGGGCTTCATCGGCGGTTTGCCGGTTCTCTACCTTGCCGCCATCCTGACCGGCAGCGGCTTCATGATGATCCAGATCGCCGCGCAGCATACGGTCGGGGCGATCAGCGCGGCACACCAGCGCGCATCCCATTTCAGCCGGCTCGCGCTCGGTTTTTCCATCTCCGGTTTCTGCGGCCCGGTGATTGCGGGCTTCATCATCGACCAAGCGCGCTACAGCGCCGCGTACATAACGTTTTTTGTCTTCGCATTGCTGGCGCTGGCGCTGACCGCGTATGGACAGACGATAAAAATCCCTGCTGCCGCGCATGAAGAGAGCCCGTCCTCCGGCAATGCAATCGGCCTGCTGCGCGACCGCGAGATGCGGCGCATCTACCTCATCGGCACCCTGCTCGCGTCGGCCTGGGATTTGTTCACATTCGTGCTGCCGATCCATGGTTCGCAACTGGGATTTTCCGCATCGACCATCGGCCTGATCCTCGGTTGCTTTTCGGTCGCGACCTTCATCGTGCGTCTTGGCATGCCGTGGATTGCGCGCCGCTGGTCCGAATGGCATGTGCTGACCGCGGCACTGATGCTGGCAGGCTTTTGCTATGCGCTGTTTCCGCTGATGGAGCAGCCTGCCTCCATCATGGCGGTCGCCGCACTTCTGGGCGCGGCAGTCGGATCGAGCCAGCCGAACATGCTCGCGCTGCTGCACCATGCCGCGCCGTCCGGACGCGCGGCCGAAGCGGTGGGCGTGCGCATCAC
>DASVLY010000296.1:0-2172 GCA_036384635.1 Noviherbaspirillum sp.
GCCATCGCCTTTTTCTGCGCCGGTCAACGGCAACGGCGGCGCATGGTCTTCCGGGCGCGGGTAGACCAACGCTTTCGCATCCGGCTGCCAATAGCTCCACGCGCGTAACAGGCCCAGCGGGAAACGTGTCTGCAGGCGCACGCGCGGCGCGTTCAGCCAGCCGCGTTCCTGTGCAGGAGTCGCCAGCACGACGCTACGCGTGGCATTGGCCATCACATCAACCGCCTGAGCGAGCTCGGACCGGTCATCGGTGACGAAATCCAGCCAGATCGCATAGCGATCATATTTGCGGCGATTGATCAGGTGCAGTTCGAATTGCGCATCCTCGCCGGCGAAAACGGGGGCAGCGCGGCCCGCAGTCAGATGCAGGTGGGCGAGGTTGCGGAAGGTCAGGTGCATGTCAATCAATGCGCAGCCGGCAATCAGGAAGGTGAAGCCGAAACCGAGGCTCAGGTTGTAATTGAGCGAGCCGATGAATAATGCGAGCAGCATCACGCAAAACATCAGGCCGGGGTGGGTCGGCACAATGAACACCCGGCGCTGGTTCAGGAATACTTCGCCCGGTTCGGGGGCGTGCAGGCGAAACAGCCATTTGTTCAGGCGTTTGCGTATTCCGTGTTCCAGCGCGTTGAACATTGCTTTATACCGGCACCGACTTCATCAATTGCAGCACCAGATCGCGGCTCCCCAGCGTTGAACTGCTGCCCGATTTTAATGGGCGCAGACGATGCGCGGCAACCGGCACCAGTACGGCTTGCACATCTTCCGGGATCACATGATTGCGGCCTTCCAATGCAGCCCATGCGCGTGCCGACTGCAAGAGCGCGATCCCGGCGCGCGGACTCATGCCTTCCGCGAACAGGCCGCTCTGGCGTGATGCCTGCGCAAGTGCCTGTACGTAATCGATCAACGCGGACGATGCATGAATGTCTTTCAGTGCAGCCTGGGCGGCAATCAATTCTTCCGGTTGCATTGCGGCCGACAGTGCCTTCAACATCATACGGCGGTCCTCGCCCATCAGCAACGCACGTTCAGCGGCGGCATCCGGGTAGCCGAGCGACAGGCACATCAGGAAACGATCCAATTGTGATTCCGGCAACTGGAAGGTGCCGATCTGGTGCATCGGGTTTTGTGTGGCGATCACGAAATACGGCTGTGGCAATTCGCGCGTGATGCCGTCGGCAGTGACTTGCCGCTCTTCCATCGCTTCCAGCAGTGCCGACTGGGTCTTGGGCGTTGCACGGTTGATTTCGTCAGCCAGGAGCATTTGCGTGAACACCGGACCGGGATGGAATACGAAGCCGTTCTTTTCCCTGTTGAAAATCGATACGCCGATCACATCGGCTGGCAGCAGGTCGCTGGTGAATTGCAGCCGGTTGAACTTCAGTCCGAGTGAAATCGCCAGTGCATGCGCAAGCGTAGTCTTGCCGACGCCGGGCACATCTTCGATCAGCAGGTGGCCGCCAGCCAGCAGGCAGGCCAGTGACTGGCGGATTTGCAGGTCTTTCCCGACGACGATCTGGCTGACTTGTCTGGCAACAGCGTGAAGTTTTGCGAACATGAATTTTCCGAAGGGATGGAGACCCTGAACAGGTTCTTATTCATTTTTTATTGCGCGCAAACGCGAGTGATTCCTACGTCCCTGTATAACAGTATTTTCTTGACTACACTAATAAAATTCATTTTGCCAATGTCGGTGAGACGAGATTTAGATTCTATTCGAGAACATCACCGTATGCCGTTTCACTCACATGACCACAGCCATCTATTCCCATCCTGAATGCAAGCGCCATGAAATGGGGCAATGGCATCCTGAATGTCCTGCACGCTTGCAGGCAATCGAGGATCAACTGATTGCCAGCCACATTGACCGCTTTTTCGAACACCGGGAGGCACCGGAGGCGAACCTTGCCGATATCGAGCGCGTTCATACGGCCGCTGCGATTGCTCGCGTGCGCGACAACGTACAGTCGCTGGAAGGTGCCGGTTATTACCGGCTGGACGCGGATACCATGTTGAATCCGCATAGCTGGAAGGCGGCGCTGCGGGCAGCGGGGGCTGCGGTAGCGGCGACCGATGCGGTGATCGCGGGCGAAGTTGAAAACGCATTCTGCGCAATCCGTCCGCCGGGACATCATGCGAGGCCGGACGGGGCGATGGGATTTTGTTTGT
>DASVLY010000297.1:0-3228 GCA_036384635.1 Noviherbaspirillum sp.
CGTCTTCGTGGTATTCATTACACAGTTCCCGACCTATACGATGATTTACGGCGCATTGGCTGCGATGCCGATCTTTTTGCTGTGGGTTTACATGTCCTGGCTGATCACCTTGATGGGCGCGGTGGTGGCAGCGGCGCTGCCGGTGGTGAAATACGAGCGCTGGTGGCATGTGCCGACGCCCGGCAGCGCCTTCATCGACGCGATGGCGGTGCTCAAAGTGCTGTACTGCGCCAGGGAGCATGGCGCGAGCGCTGCGGTCGATGCCAAGGCTATTCGTTCCAAGACGCGGCTGGGTTTCGATGAATCGGAGATGCTGCTCGAAAAAATGCTGGAAGTCGGCTGGGTGGGGCGGATCAAGGCCGGGTTGCCGAAACGGATTCAGTTCGGCAAGCGCATCACCGAGGGGATGGATGCATGGACCTTGCTTGCCAATCCGCAGCAATTGAAACTGGCTGACGTATATCGCTTATTCGTCTTTAGCTCGGTGGGAGATAAGGGGCTTGCACAAAAAGTGGAAAGTGCGGTGGAGCAGGGCCTGAATCAGACACTGGACGGATATTTCGAGCATGCGCAGGTGCAAAAAGTTTAGAACGTATCCTGTCCGGCAAATGTGAACAGGGTATCGAGCACCGCATCCGGCTGTTCTGCCATTAACGCATGGCCGCAATTGTCGATCAGTACAACCCTGCATTGCGGTATTGCGTCGATCAGCGCGGCAGCCGCTTTCGGTGGCGTCATCAGGTCGCGTTTGCCAAGCAGCAGGAGGACGGGGCAGGAAAGCGATTTTGCCGCCGTTTCGCCGTTCGTATAGGCATTGCAGGCTGAAAAATCGGTGTAGAACACCTGCGCCGGATTTTGCCGGGAAATATGCTGCATCAGCCTTTGCGTGCTCCCCATGACATAAAAGCCGGGGCTGGGACAGGAGGGCTTGTGTGCGATTGATGTATGTTCCCAGATGTTGACCATATCGATCGCTTTTTGCTCTTCATTCTTCGCCGCATTCAGCAAGACATCCGATACTTTCATCGGGTAAGCGGTGCCTACCAGCCCGAGCTTGCGGCAGCGCTCTTTCGCCTTGAACGCGGTTTCCAACGCAATCAGCGATCCCATACTGTGGCCGATCAGGACAGCGCTTTGCACGCCGGTCGCATCCAGCAATGCGAGCAGCCAGTCGGCCATTGCCTCTACCGTCTGCAATGGCGCGCCCTTGCTGCGACCATGTCCCGGCAGATCGACGGCTAGCACCCCATAGCCGTGGTGCGCGAAATAACGGGTCTGCAGGATCCATACTGAATGATCGTTTTGTGCGCCGTGGATAAATACTGCAACCGGCAAGGTCGCATCGAACGGCTTGCCGCCGGTATAGCAGTAGGCATCGTGTCCGCGAACATTCAGCAGCATGTCACGCCTCTTTCTGCGAGGCTTTCAGCCCGCGTTCCAGGTCTTCGATCAGGTCGTCTGCGTCTTCGAGTCCGATCGACAGGCGCATTGTGCCCTCGGTAATGCCTGCCGCCGCGAGCTGATCGCCTGGTACCCGGAAATGGGTGGTCGATGCCGGATGAATCACCAGCGACTTCACATCGCCGACATTGACCAGATGCGAAAAAATCTTCAACGACTCGACAAAGCGTCTCCCTGCCGCGCGATCTCCCTTGATGCAGAATGAAAATACCGCACCGCAACCTTTCGGGAGCAGCGTTTTCGCAAGTGCATGGTCGGGATGCGTGGGCAGTTCCGGGTAGGAGATCGATTGCACTGCGGGATGGGCGGCCAGGAATTCGATTACCTTGCGCGTGTTGGCGACATGCTTCTCCATGCGCACGCCCAGCGTTTCGATGCCTTGCAGGATAGCAAATGCATTGTGCGGGCTCATCACTGCGCCGAAGTCGCGCAACCCCTCGTGCCGTGCTCGCAATGAGAACGGCGCTACTGTGGATTCCTCCGAGAACACCATGCCGTGAAAACCTTCGTACGGCTCGCACAATTCGGCGAAATGGCCCGTCTTTTCATATGCCTGCTGCCAGTCGAAGGTGCCGCCGTCGACCAGCAGACCGCCGACCGCAGTGCCATGTCCGCACAAGAACTTCGTTGCAGAATGGAAAATCAGGTCGGCACCGTGGTCAAACGGACGCAACAGCCAAGGTGTGGTGAAGGTCGAGTCCACCATCAGCGGCAGGTAATGTTCGTGCGCGATTGCGGCAACTTTCGGGATATCGAGTACGTCCAGTCCCGGGTTGCCGAGCGTTTCCCCGAACAATATTTTGGTGTTGGGCCGGATTGCATTGCGCCATGCATCCAGATCGCGCGGATCGACAAAGGTGGTGTCGATGCCGAAGCGCTTCATCGTATACGCCAGCAGGTTTTGCGAACCGCCGTACAGCGCGCGCGATGCGACCACGTGAGAACCGGCGCCGGCTATCGTCGCCAGCCCCAGATGCATGGCTGCTTGGCCGCTGGCAACCGCGATGCCGGCGACGCCGCCTTCCAGAGCCGCGATGCGTTCTTCCAGCACAGCATTGGTCGGATTGGAAATGCGCGAATACACATGGCCGGCGCGTTCCATGTTGAATAGCGACGCCGCATGATCCGAGTCTTTGAACACGAATGAGGTGGTTAGGTAGATCGGTGTTGCACGGGCACCGGTGGCGGGATCGGGAGCGGCACCGGCATGCAGGGAAAGGGTGTCGAAACCCGGGTACTTGGGCTCGCTCATGATGTCGTTATTTCCCGGAACGTGTGATCGAATTCTTGTAATCGTAGCATTGAGCGGCAATGCAGGCCACGCCGTTCGCGCTGGATTTTTCATACGGCTTACGCTACAGTTGAATCACAATAAAATCCCTCCCATGACAAGTAATGAAAGCTTCCGAGATTCTGAAAGTCAAAGGCGATATCCTGTACACGGTCACGCCGGATACGCCAATGTCGCAAGCCGTCGATACGATGGCGGAAAAGGATATCGGCTCACTGGTGGTAATGGAATACGGCGAACTGGTCGGCATGCTGACCTTCCGCGAAGTGATCAAAACCTTGTACGTGAACAAGGGGGCGATCGGCGGCGACACGGTGCGCAAGCACATGGATGATCATCCGATCACGATTACGCCCGATACCGAGGTCAACGAAGTGCGCCGCCTGATGCTGGAACGCCATGCTCGCTACGTGCCGGTGATGGAGGCGAAGACGCTCCTGGGTGTGATCTCGTTTTACGACGTGGCGAAAGCGGTG
>DASVLY010000298.1:0-3472 GCA_036384635.1 Noviherbaspirillum sp.
GGTCTTCGGCGGGGTCGACATGGCGCCGCAGACCGCCGCCTTGCGCGCCGGCGTCGAAATCGTGATCGCCACGCCGGGCCGCCTGCTGGACCACGTGCAGCAAAAGACGGTCAATCTGTCGCAGACCCAGATCCTGGTGATGGACGAAGCCGACCGCATGCTCGACATGGGCTTCCTGCCCGACCTGCAGCGCATCATCAACTTGCTGCCGAAAGAGCGCCAGAGCCTGATGTTCTCCGCGACTTTCTCTCCCGAGATCAAGAAGCTGGCGAACAGTTTCCTGAATAATCCGGTGACGATCGAAGTTGCTCGCAGCAATGCCACCGCCGACAAGGTGACGCAGGTGCTGTACAAGGTCGACGAAGAAGCCAAACGCGATGCGGTTGCGCACATCATTCGCGAGCGCAGCCTGAAGCAGGTGATCGTTTTTTCCAACACCAAGATCGGTGCATCGCGTTTGTCGCGCCATCTCGAAAAAGAAGGCATCAAGGCGGCGGCGATTCATGGCGACAAGACGCAGAATGAGCGCATGGCTGCGCTCGACGCATTCAAGCAGGGCGGCATCGAAGTGCTGGTGGCGACTGACGTTGCCGCGCGCGGCCTGGACATCGCGGAACTGCCATGCGTGATCAATTTCGACCTGCCGTACAACGCCGAAGACTATGTGCACCGCATCGGCCGGACCGGCCGTGCCGGCGCATCGGGGGATGCGATTTCCCTGTATTCCGACAAGGATACGCGGCTGCTGTCCGATATCGAAAAGCTGATCAAGCACACTATCTCACGGTTGCCGCTCACCGGCTTCGTGCCGTCGCGCTCTGTCGAACGTCGTACACGTCATGAAGAAGGCGATGAGCGTCCATCGGGCCCGATACGCTCGCAGTACGGGCGCAGCGCATACAGCCCGCGCAAGGAAAAGATTGATCCCTGGTTCCTGAAACCTTATGAGCCAGCGGCGCCCAGTGTATCGAATGAGGAAGGCAAGCAGGGCGCGGACCAGCCGGGGGCGGGCAAGCAGAAGGCCAAGGTGGCGGCGCTGCTGGGTGGAACGCCGAAGCGTTAGCGCAGAAAGATGCTGCAATAAGCCGCAAAGGCTGTCTTACTGAATCGCAAACCGGTTCGCCCATCCGGCAATCGCGTTTGACCAGAACGCATCAAGCGACCGCGCTTCCTCAACCTGCAACTGAAGAAACCGGCCCGCCGCAATCAATTCCTGCAGCGGCTGTTCCAGATCCAACGCCTGTGCGCCGGTCTGCTTCGACAATTTCTCGCCTGCGGTATTGGTCACCACGGGTACATGCAAATAGCGTGGCGTCGGCGCGCCAAGCAGACGCTGCAGATAAATCTGCCTCGGCGTTGAGTCCAGCAGATCGACGCCGCGCACTACGTCGGTCACGCCCTGCTGCATATCATCGACCACCACTGCCAGTTGATAAGCCCAAAACCCGTCGGCGCGCTTCAGCACGAAGTCGCCGGCCTCGGTCGCCAAATGTTGCGTGACGCTGCCTACCCAGCGATCTTCAAAGCTCACATATGAATTCGCATGGTCCGGCACCCGCAAACGCCAGGCGCGCGCTGTCTTGCCCGAGGCCAGTCCCGCGCGGCAGGTACCCGGGTAAACTGCCGCACCGTCGCTGGCGACCCCGATGCGTGAATCGGCAATCTCGCGGCGCGTGCAACCGCACGCATACACATGCGATCCCAGACGTGCAAACGCGGCCTCATACAAGGCTTTGCGCTGGCTTTGCCAGACAATCTCACCATCCCAGCGCATACCGAATGCATCCAGGCATTGCAGGATTGCTTGCGCAGCGCCCGGCACGGTGCGCGCTTCATCGATATCCTCGATGCGCATCAGCCATTGTCCGCCGTGAGCCTTGGCGTCGAGATAGCTGGCTAATGCCGCCACCAGCGAGCCCTTGTGCAGGGGGCCGGTTGGTGAGGGGGCGAAGCGGCCGATATATGCGGAACTCATTCGTTGGCAATCCAGATGTTCTTTTTACGCAAAATTTATGTCACAACCCTCGCCGAACACCCGCACATTGCTTCAAGATGAGTTCGCTGCGCGCTTGCATTTTTTAACCCCCAGACTCTGTGTCGATTTCGGTAAGCACCCGGGAATCCCGTCTTGAATCGGCTAGTCGAGATAGGCAAGCATACGTCAGGTTCGCATGCCTGCTGTGCTAGTGGGTCACTTGGCAACGAAATGCGCATAAAAGCGCGTCTTTTTGCACCAGGCGTCGTTGCAAATCCTCGCGATAGCAACGGCTATCGCTGTGGTTTGCGCCTAGCCTGGCACAAAAATCCATCGCTTTTATTTGCGCATCCCGTTGCCAAGTGACCCACTAGGCACCGCTTGAATTCGATTGGGTGATTCGGCCGCCTCTTGCGCGTCGGCCATTTGGCTTCATTGGATATTTTGGTTCCCACCACATTTTTTGGGTGGGAACCACTTTCGCTTCTTTGGCAATTGCCGTCCAGATGGTTCAGAGAAGACGCTTACACTGCTTGGCTTAGCAGCCAGTAGCCTGAGTCTGCCACCACCGGGCAAGCCAAACCATTGCGTTGGCCTCAAGTGTACCAGTGACTACGCTCTGGTCATTAGCATAATACGTGCCATTATCGGCAAAGACGCCATTCGCGATTGAACGATTGCCGCCGAAGGTGTTGAAGAATTCACCGGTAATGTAGCCACTTTGAGCACTAGTACGACGAGCTGCCGTAATCCCGCGCATACCAACTACTGCTTGCGGACTGTTATGACAGATTTGGCCAAGATACGCAAAGCCGGAAGTAATGGTGTTTTGGCTGTACAGGGTTCCATCGTTACCCATGCCACCCTTCGCATCGAGCGAACATGGAGTGGAGCCGAGGTAATGACCTTGGTAGATCGTCCATCCATTTGAACATGTCGTAGTGGAATTGACCGTTTTCAGAGCGTTGCTCGCAGAAGTCAATGCAGAACCAAGGCCGTTGTAGTCTCCGATGATGCGGTTGGTATGTACCATCGCTGCCAGAATTTGGGCATGGCGTAAGACAGAGTAGTTATTTCCACTGCCGTCATTATTCGGGTTGCCAAAGTCTACAAATGCTCCGGTGTATACGTTAGAGCTTGTGTTTTGACGCAACTTGAGGACGTTCCAAGCACGTTGGGCGTACTGAAGGTAAGTGACATTATTGGTGTACTGATACCACACGGCAGATGCGAGCATATGGAACGCGATGGACGTGCTAAAAATGCGTTTATCGGCACTTCCGATGACCGCAATACCACTAATTTTTTGCACTATATCGTCCTGATGGCTGAGGATGCGGGCGATATGCGCTTGCAACCACGCTGTGTTGTCAGTACCGTTCGTAATGAAGGTAGGATATGCAGTTGTAATGGATACCAATGCAAGCGAGGGGGCGAACGAGACAATAGCGGTGTCGGAGCCATCCGTCGACATGACCGGATAACCGACAGGTTCGG
>DASVLY010000299.1:0-6238 GCA_036384635.1 Noviherbaspirillum sp.
ATGAATGAAATTAACGGGGGCGGCCTAAATTGAATACTTATCTCTCAGAGAGATGGAAATAAGATTCGCTCATGATTTCAAAATCCCCTCTGAAACTCGCTGGCGTACAATGACATATTTGTATTCAATTCTGGAAACGGAATTTACAATCGCGCGCTCAAAAAGGCTGGCTATCGTCCCGAAAATCGTCACGAAAAAGGTGAAGAATGTCAGAGCTTTTGGTTAAGTCGGCCACTCATAAAGTCGACCATATTCTAGAAATCGAGTTTACAGATGGACATGTCCAGTGTGTCGACTTTGCCCCATTTATATTTTCCAGTGGTCATCCCGATTACGAGCGATACAAGTCCGTGGATTCGTTCCTTGAGTTCAAGATTGTCGATGGAAATCTTAACTGGGATGACTACACGATAATTTTTCCTGTGGAAGATCTTTACCACAACAGACTTATAAAAACCCGGTAAACGTGCGCATCACACGTCGCTCAAGCCGGCTCGCCACGTCGGCGCTTCGCGCCGCCTTCGCTTGCGGCTTAGCTATTCGTTAGAACTCTCAATCAAGTGCAGCCAGGATGGCATTGGGACTGACAATCGCCTTTCCCTTCAAAGATTTCCCATCCATAGCACGACCCAGCGGATAGCCGCCGATGGCGGATTCGCCTGTTCCCATTTCGTTCAGTCTCGCCGAACCCGCCGCCCCGGCAGAAAACACAAGCCGACGAATGGAACGTTCCCCGAAAAGCCCGTTCGCAACCGTGCAATATTCAGCAACACGCATCCCAAAATTACACGGTGTTCCAAGCGGAAAAACACCAGCCCTGCTCCCCTCTCCTGCGCACACCGTCTTGATCCGCCCACCAGCCCAAGGCACGTAAATTGCAAACCCGACTCCGCACTAATGTGAGCGTTCGCGTGTATCCACCATGATTTGCGAACCGCAATCCCCTTTGTCGGAGTACGAAAGATGCTTTCCCTTCATCACGTAATCCTGCCTATTCCCTGCGCACTGTACGCCGTTCCCGGCGGCGTTTCCCCCGTGACAGACGGCGGCAGGTTTCTCGCGCAGGCAATGCAGGACTCCCTGGCGGAGATCGAATCCTGCGAATTGGCGTTGCAAAAAACGGCGAATGACGACATCAAGTCGTTTGCGGAAAAAGGCGCGCGCATGCTCGCCAGCCATCTGGACATGGCCAGGGATGTCGGCAAGAAATTGCATTCGTAATGGCAGGCAGACACTTGCGGAAATTACCTGTCGGCCAATTCCAGCTCAGTGTGCTCGACGACGGCACATGGCGGTTTCCTGCGCACTTCTTTTTTCATAACGTGCCGGAAGCAGTCTGGCGTACACAGGTCGATGTGGATGCGGAAGGAAAGATTCCAGTCGGCCACAACTACGGATTGGTGGATACCGGGCACGCGCTGATCGTCATCGATACCGGTTACGGCGACGATACCCATGGCGGCTGCACCGGCCACTTGCTGGAGGAATTCGACCGCAGCGGCTACCGGCGCGAGCAGGTGAATGCGGTGATCCTCACGCATGGCCACAGCGACCATATCAAGCGCAATACCCTGCTGCGCAACGGGCAGCGCGAGCCGACCTTTCCGAACGCCCGTTACTATCTTGCACGCGGCGACTGGGACTGGTTCAGCGGACCGGGGCATGTTCCCGAATTCGATGAGCAGATCGCGATACTCGACAAGCTGCACATGCTCTGCCTGACGGAGGGAGAAACGCAGCTCTATCCCGGAATGTCGCTGCTGCCCACGCCCGGCCACACGCCGGGGCACACCACGGTAGCGATCGAGTCGGACGGGCAAACCGCCCTCTTCCTCGGCGATGTCTGCCACCATCCGCTGCACTTCTCGCACCCGGATTGGGTCAGCGCGTTCGATACCCATCCCCATATCACGCCGCACACGCGCGCGTGGCTCTTCAAGCTGGCTGTCGAACGCGATGCGCTCCTGGTCTGCCCGCATGCGCGCTCTCCGGGGCTGGGGCGTTTGCGCAAAACCGGCGACGGCTATGCATGGCAGCCGGCTGATTGCACAGAAGTCAGTAACTTAGGCGACGTAGAGCCTTTGTGCTCCCTCTCCTTCAAAGCCTGAGGATTACCCACAATTTTGGAGATATGTCACTGCAGTGCGAACGACGCGCCGTAAGTTCCTTCCCCCTTGCAGGGGGAAGGTTAGGATGGGGGTAGTGAGGCTGAATCACTGCATGCGGAAAATCGACCCTCACACCCCCATCCCAACCTTCCCCCTACAAGGGGGAAGGAGCATGCATCATGCAAATGCCGTCTTAATTTCTGGCTTCCGAGTAAAAAGCAAAAAGGAGAACAACCATGAGCGATGCACCGAGAGTCCTTGGAATCAACCGCACACAGGATGCGAGCATCTGCATCATGCAGGGCTCGCGCGTGATTTGCGCGATACAGAAAGAGCGGCTGACGCGGCACAAGCATCACTGGGGCCGGATGGATGATTTCCGCAATGTGTATGCGCCGCATCTGGCCGACCTGGATGGCGCAATCGATGCAGTCGTCGAATGCTATTCATCCGACACCGAAGTGGAATACCTGGCCGCCTACGAGCAGGAACTGAACGAGACGCTCAAGTTCGCTCCCGGCTGCCGCCGCGTGCGCATCTCGCACCATCTCGCGCATCTGTACAGCGTGTTTCATCCTTCGCCGTTCGAGAATGCGGCGGTGATGATCATCGACGGCCAGGGCAGTCCGGTATCCGAGTTCACCGAGCGGTGGAGCGGCGCGCACGATGTGCCGGGAAACTGGCGCGAAGTGTCGTCCTTCTATCGCGCAGACCGCAGCCGCATCGAATGCATCGACAAACAGTTGTGGGACAGCGACGAGCAACGTTTGACCGGACTCGGCATGTTCTACTTCCTGCTGATGCAGGCGATCTTTCCCGGCGAAGGCAACGAAGGCAAGGTGATGGGACTGGCGCCGCACGGCGATCCGGATGCGCTTGGATTGCCGCCGCTGGAAGTCGACGGTGCGCAGGTGACGATTCCCGCACGCTGGCGCGAGATCGTGCGCGATCGAGCACGCTTTCGCTACAGCAGCGACGACATGCTGCAGTTTGCCGATACCGCCAATCTGGCGGCAGCCGGTCAGCGTGCCTTCGAGGAAGCGCTGCTTGAAGTGGCCCGCTGGCTGCACGGCAAGACTGGCGCCGAGAACCTGTGCTTTGCCGGCGGCACGGCGCTCAACTGCTCGGCCAACGACCGGCTGCTGCGCGAGACGCCGTTCCGCCGCGTGTTCATTCCGCCCGCGCCGAGCGACGCCGGCACTTCGCTCGGCTGCGCGGTGTACGCGCTCACCGAGGTGCTCGGCGAGCGCAGCGGCTATCGCTGGGAGAACGACTTCCTCGGCCCGGAGCCGCATGCCGCCGATATCGAAGCGGCGTTGCGCGACGCAGACGACCTGATCGTCGAGCGCGTCGAAACGAGCAACGATTTGTGCGCGCGCATGGCCGACCTTCTGTGCGCGACCAAGGTAGTCGGCCTGTATCAGGGGCGCAGTGAATTCGGTCCGCGCGCGCTCGGACATCGCAGCATACTTGGCGATCCGCGTCACGCTTACGTACGCGACTGGATCAATGCGAAGGTCAAAGAACGCGAGTGGTTCCGGCCGCTTGCGCCCATCGTGCTGCTCGAACGCGCGGAGGAATTCTTCGATATCCGCAGGCCGTCTCCCTTCATGCAGTTCGCCGCACCGGTGCGCCCGCAGATGGCGCACATCATCCCCGCCGTCACCCATGTCGATTGCACCGCGCGCCTGCAGACGGTCGGCGAGTCCGACGACGCATTCCTGCGCGCGCTGTTGAAGAGCTTCGAAGCGCGCACCGGCGTTCCGGTCTTGTTGAACACCTCGTTCAACCGCAAGGAGGAGCCCATCGTCGAAACGCCTGCCGAGGCGCTTGCTTCGTTTCGCAGCACGCCGATGCATGCGCTGGCGATGCCGCCTTACCTGGTGCGCAAGCGCGTCGAGCCCGCTCCGCCGGCGCCGTAAGGTCGAGATGATCCAAGGTTACCCGGCTCATGCAAGCGTTGCACCCGGAGAGCGTCTCGTGCTGCACGTATCGACCGACGCGCCGCGCTTTCGCGTCGTCTTCCACCGCTACGGCAATGGCTCTTTCCCTGTGCATGAAACGCACTGGCTGACAGGAACATATGCCGCGCCGTGCCGCGCAGAGGATGACTGGCAATGGCCTGCCTATGCATTCGCGATTCCGCGCGACTGGCCTTCCGCCGTCTATATCGCCCATCTGGAAGAACCGGGCGGCGTGCCTTTCGACCTGGCATCAAGCAGCGCGGCAGTGCTGTTCGTCGTGCGCGGAAACGCCCGCGGCAAGCTGCTCTACAAGATTCCGCTCGCCACCTATCACGCCTATAACTACACCGGCGGCGGCTGCTTCTACGCCGACCCGCCGAAGTCGCCATCTCCGCCGGGCGCGAAGGTATCGCTGCATCGTCCCGGCGGCGGCATCGGCGGCCGTGTCTGGTGCGCGCCCGATCATTACGATCTCTCGTCGCCGCGCCAGACCTTCGCACACTGGGATGCGCGCTTCATCGGCTGGCTGCTGAAGAATGGTTATGCGCCCGAGTTCTGTTCCGACTTCGACATCCACGACGACCCCGCGCTATGCAAACGCTATCGCCTGCTGCTGTCGGCCGGACACGACGAATACTGGAGCGAGGCGATGCGCGATGCGGTGGAGGATTTCGTCTCCGCCGGCGGCAATGTCGCGTTCTTCGGCGCGAACACCTGCTGGTGGCGTATTCATGTCGTCGATCACGGCGGCGCGATCGTCTGCCATCAAGGCGGGCCGCAGGGCGCACGCGATCACTGGTGGCCGAAAACCGGCGTCAACCGGCCCGAGGATGCATTGACCGGCGTGAGCTACCGGCACGGCGGCGGCTGGTGGGACGGACCACGGCAGACGAACGGATACATCGTGCAGGACACGGACCACTGGGTATTTGCGGGTACGGCATTGCGACAAGGCGACACATTCGGCAACGACACTTGGCCGCCGCTCGTCGGTTACGAATGCGACGGTGTGCCGCTGAAAGATTTCGACAAGGCGGGCGGACTTGCCGTTCTTTCCGATGAAGCGCAACGTTGCGGCACCCCGCCCGGCTTTCGCATACTGGCGGCAAGCTTGCTGGACGGCGGCTGGCAGGAGCGTCCGCCGCGCGAGGCGCATGCCACGCATGAAGGCATTCATGCGGCTGTCATGGGCATCTTCTCGCGCAACGGTACGGTGTTCACCGCCGGCACGACGGACTGGGCACAAGTGCTTGCCAGCGGACAGGAGCCGCGCATCGATACCATCACGCGCAACGTGATCGACCGTCTCCTGTCACATTGTTAAACCTGTCGGTGTCGTCACCGGCGGCTGGCCGACCGATGTCACTGTCAAGGTCAGATCCGCATGCAAGCCGAGTTCATCGGTGATGCTGCGGGTAGACACCGGCGACACACCGCCGCTGGTGGTCACGCGGTAGCGAGCAAATGTCTTGAGCACGCCGTTGCTGATGTTATCGGTGCGAACCGATACAAGCACGAAGATCGCGGAATTGAGATTGACCGTGTCGGCCTCGACCGTGTAGCTGAACTGTTCCTTGCCGACGACCGTGCGCTTGCTGGAATCGCTGAAGACCGTGGCTTCCCCCAATGCGCCGCTGTCCCCCACCTTGGCCGCAGTCGGCCAGCCGGAGAACGATGTCACGACCGTGTATTCGGCCGAGTCGGCATTCACCTTGCCCAAGGGCTCATAGGTAATGCTGAAATGCTGGTGCATCGTCGACGGCAGGAATTGCGTCACGCTGGCTGCCGTAACGGTCACGTTATCGGTGACGACCGCATCGAAGGACGGCTTGCCTTCAAACGTAGACGACACGCCGCGCGCCCAGTTCGAGCTTCCCGAGCCGCTCACAAACACGCCATTGATGTTCCCGCCGACACTCACCGTGCTCGAATAGCCGTTCGTCACCAGATTCCTGATCGAGAAATTGATCGGAAACGGAACCGTCTGCGCCGATATGCTTGTTGTGCTGCCCGGCGTACCGCCGCCTCCGCCGCAGGCCGCCAGCAAGCCCCATGCCGCAAGGCAGATCAGGCGTCTTGATTTTGCATGATGCGCAAAGGCGGTCTCTGCCATGGTTGCGGTATCCGGAAATTGCTGGGGAAAGCATTCGATTTCGCTGCGATAAT
>DASVLY010000300.1:0-3065 GCA_036384635.1 Noviherbaspirillum sp.
CAAGTTCAGCGGGCCGCAAAAGGCGTTGTACGAAATCGTGCTGGCCGCGCAGGAAGCGGCGATTGCCGACACCCGTCCGGGCAAGCGCTTGATCGACGGCCACGACGCCGCAGTGCGGGTGCTGGCGCAGGGCATGCTCGACACCGGCCTGCTCGACAAGGACAAGTACGGATCGCTGGACGACGTGATCGAGAAAGGCGCATACCGCCAGTTCTACATGCACCGTACCGGTCACTGGCTGGGCATGGATGTACACGATGTCGGCGCGTACCGCGACGAGGATGCCGCCGGCGAAGAAAAGCCGTGGCGCATACTGCAACCCGGCATGGTGCTCACCGTCGAACCCGGCATCTATGTGCGGCCGGAACCGGGCGTACCGGAACAGTTCTGGAATATCGGCATCCGCATCGAGGACGACGTGCTGGTGACGGAGAACGGCTGCGACGTCCTCACCAGCGATGCGCCGAAGACGATCGCGGAGATCGAAGCGGTCATGAAGCATTGACTCACCAGTGATGGCCACCGATTTCGACATCGCCATTTGCGGCGCGGGGCCGGTCGGGCTCACGCTTGCGCTGATGCTTGTCAGGCGCGGTGCGCCGGCTGCGCGCATCGCATTGATCGATGCGAAAACATTGGAACAGGCAGAGAAGGATCCGCGCTCGATCGCGCTTTCATATGGCAGCAGGCAACTGCTGGAAGAGATCGACTGCTGGCCGGTCGCCGCCGATGCGATTCATCAGATCCATGTTTCGCGCCGCGGCCACTTCGGTCGCGCCATGATCGACCGCGACGAATACGACTTGCCGGCGCTCGGCCATGTCGCGCGCTATGGTGTGCTGACTGCTGCGCTGACAGCCGCTGCCGCACAGGCGCAGATCGCGATGCTGCGCCCTGCGCGTGTTACCTCCTCCAGCGAACACGGAGATCATGTCGAGCTGCGTCTTGCCGAAGGCAAGACGCTGACCGCGCAAATCGTGGTGCAGGCTGAAGGCGGCGTATTTTCCGAGCAAGGCGTGAAGCCGCTAAGACGCGACTACAACCAGACCGCGATCATTGCGCAGGTGGCGGCCAGCGCGCCGATTGCTCATCGCGCGTTCGAGCGATTCGCCGACGAAGGGCCGCTGGCGCTGCTGCCGCAGGATAAGGGTTATGCGATGGTCTGGTGCGTGCGCCCGGCCAACGCATCACGCCTGCATGCGCTGCCGGATGCCGAATTCCTGGCCGAACTCCAACGCACCTTCGGCTCCCGGCTCGGAAGATTTACTGCGATCACGCCGCGCACCACCTATCCGCTCGGCTTGAATGCGCATCCCGCCACCTCCGCCAGAACGGTTGCCATCGGCAATGCAGCACAGACGCTGCATCCGGTCGCCGGACAAGGCATGAATCTCGGCCTGCGCGATGCCGTCGTACTGTCCAGCCTCCTGGCATGCGAAGCAACGCCGGCCATGCTGCTGCGTTTTGCACAAGCACGCCAATCCGACCGCAGCCTTACGATCGGCCTGACCGATGCACTAGCGCGCGTCTTCGCCGGCACGCCCGATGGCTCTCTGTCGCAAACCGCATTGGGATTATCGCTGGCAGCAGTCGACATGCTCAAACCCGCCAAACGCCTGCTTGCTGAGCAGATGATGTTCGGCAGGCGCCAATAAAAAGACCGCGCACTTGCGCGGCAGATCGCTTCGCCATCCCCGCACTGCCACTCAAACCGCCCTGAGTGGCAAAAAAACCGAAATTATTCTAAAAGATTTTTTGTGTGAATTTCCGAACTGCAATTCGGAAATTCACACTCATAAGTCAGCCAATTTTTTGTTGAATTGGAACCGCAGTGACGAGATGAACCACAGATGGACGTTGATGCCATCTTTAAGAATGGCCATTTCTTGCAATTTAGAGATCCAGCAATCATGTGATGTGAAGAGACAGAGCGGCTGGCATCCCGTCCAGTGAATTAAGGATTGGATCAATAATTCAAGAAAAGTCAAAACCCTTAAATTATTGGCATACATCAACGTTTTTCCAGGTAATTTTTGCAACTTTTTCGAACGGAGGTAGATATGAGCTTGTCCAGTTTTTGCCATGGTTGGGATCGTTTGTTTAATCATAAGCGGTGGGTACACGATGAAAAGCTGAAGACACAGCAGAAGGCTGTCAAAGATGCTCACGAGGAAAACCTGACGGGAATTGACGCAAACAAAAAAATAAATATAGAAGCGGCAAAGAATGGAGTGTATTTGCAGAATGGCTGGCGCCAACAACAAACCGGCAGCAAATCTCAAGACATGCTTTATTATGATGCTTGAGAACTTAGCGCGTTTGCCAAGGCAAGCACGAGCTATCGTGCCTCTTGAACATCGCGCATTAAGCAAAAACCCCTCGCTCAGGCGAGGGGTTTTTGAAGGATTGCCGGCAGTCTGAAGCCGTGCCTTGCACGACTTCTCCCGCACCACTGCGGATCAGGCGGCTTTCAACGCCACCAGCACTTCGTCCAGCATCTTCTTCGCGTCGCCGAACAGCATGCGGTTGTTTTCCTTGTAGAACAGCGGATTGTCGACACCCGCGTAACCGGAAGCCATGCTGCGCTTCATTACGATCGAGGTCTTGGCCTTCCACACCTCCAGCACCGGCATGCCGGCGATCGGGCTGTTCGGGTCTTCCTGCGCCGCCGGATTGACGATGTCGTTGGCGCCGATCACCATCGCCACATCGGTTTCGGCAAAGTCGCCGTTGAGCTCGTCCATCTCCTGCACGATATCGTACGGCACCTTGGCCTCGGCCAGCAGCACGTTCATGTGGCCCGGCATGCGGCCCGCTACCGGGTGGATGCCGAAGCGCACGTTGACGCCCTTCTTGCGCAGATGCTGGGTAATCTCGTAGACCGTGTGCTGCGCCTGCGCGACCGCCATACCATAACCTGGCACGATGATCACGTTCTTCGCTTCGCGCAGCAGTTCACTGGTTTCGGCAGCGGTGACCGGCATCACTTCGCCGGCCGGTTGAGCCGCGCCGCCGGCCGGCGCAGCCTTGTTGCCGCTCTCGGAGCCGAAGCCGCCGGCAATCAC
>DASVLY010000301.1:0-3604 GCA_036384635.1 Noviherbaspirillum sp.
CCTGTCGATGTCGACCAGGATCAGCATGCGCTGCTCGATCGTGCCCAGGCCGATCAGGTAGTCGGTATTGAGCGCGGTGCCCATTTCCGGCGCCGGCTTGATCTGCTCTGGCGACAGCGTGATCACGTCCGACACGCTGTCGACCACCATGCCCACCACGCGGCCGTTGATGTTCAGGATGATCACCACCGTGAACTGGTCGTAGGTGGGCGTGCCAAGATTGAACCTGATGCGCATATCGACGATCGGCACGATGATGCCGCGCAGGTTCACCACGCCTTTGATGAAATCGGGTGAATTGGCAATGCGGGTCACGGTTTCATAGCCACGGATTTCCTGCACCTTCAGGATATGGATGCCGTATTCTTCCTTGCCCAGCGTAAAGGCGAGAAACTCCTGCCCAGCGATATCGTGGTCATTTTTCTTTCCTACCGCGAGAACATTGTTTTGAGTTGCTTGTGTCATGTCTGGTCCTTATCAGGAAAAAATGGATTCATCGGCGAGCTGGCGGCTCGACCGTAACAACGCTGCGACATCGATAATCAGGGAAACTCCGCCATCGCCGAGGATAGTGGCCCCGGAAATGCCGGCCACCTTGCGATAATTCGATTCGAGATTCTTCACTACCACCTGCTGCTGGCCAACCAGGTCGTCCACGAACAGTGCCGCCTTCTTGCCGTCCGACTCGAGGATCACGACAATGCCTTGCGACGGGTCGGTAAAGCGCGGTTCGACGCCGAACATCTGGTACAGCGGAATCAGCGGCAGGTACTCGCCGCGCACCTTCACCACACGTCCCTGGCCTGTGATTTCCTTCACGTCAGCGGGGTCCGGCTGCAACGACTCGACCACGTAACCGAGCGGCAGAATGTAGATTTCCTCTCCCACCTTGATCAACATGCCGTCCAGGATGGCCAGCGTCAACGGCAAAGAAATCGAGATCGTGGTGCCGAAGCCCTTGGCCGAACGAATGTCAACCACGCCTCCCATTGCGGTAATGTTACGCTTGACCACGTCCATGCCGACACCACGGCCGGATACGTCGGTGACCACTTCGGCGGTCGAAAATCCCGGTGCGAAAATCAGTTGCCACACGTCGGCATCCGACATCGAGTCCGATACCGGCAAGCCATTTTGCCGCGCCTTCGCCAGGATCTTGTCGCGGTTCAGGCCGCCGCCGTCGTCGGTCACCTCGATAATGATGTTGCCGCCCTGATGGCCTGCGGACAGCGACAGCTTGCCGGTCTCGCTCTTGCCGGCCTCCCTGCGGACCTCCGGCGTTTCGATCCCGTGGTCAATACTGTTACGCACCAGGTGGGTCAATGGGTCAACGATGCGCTCGATCAGCCCCTTGTCAAGCTCTGTTGCCGCGCCATGCGTAACGAATTCGATGCGTTTGCCGAGCTTGGTCGCGAGATCGCGCACCATGCGCGGAAAGCGCGAGAACACGTAATCCATCGGCATCATGCGGATTGACATCACGGCTTCCTGCAGGTCGCGCGTATTGCGCGTCAACTGGCTGACGCTGCTCAACAGTCGTTCATGGATCATCGGATCCAGCGAACTGGTACGCTGTTCGATCATCGCCTGCGTAATGACCAGTTCGCCGACCAGGTTGATCAGTTGGTCGACCTTTTCGATACCGACGCGAATTGAAGTCGTTTCCTGGTTGTGCACAGCGGTCTTGTCGGATTCGCGCCTGGTCACCACTTTTTTGTCAGCGGCGGCCGCAGCGGCAGGTTGCGCCGCAGGTTGCGCCGCCGCTTGCGCTTGCGTGACATTCTCCGCCTCCTGCACTGCCTTCATCGCCGGCGGCTCAAACCCTTCGAAGAAGCCGTACCCCTGCGCATCTTCCTGCGCTTTTTTGGCAGCGGCGGCTGCCGCTTCGCCGGTTTGTTCAATAGGATCGAAAAACCCGTATCCCTGTGCCGCCTCCTGCGCTGCCTTCAACTGGGCCGGCGTCAATGCCGGCACCGGCGGCTCCTGCTCAGTGACCTTCAAGTCGGCCGGATCGAGAATGAAGGAGCAGATCGCGACGATATCCTCCGGACCCTCATTGGTAGCAAGATTGAACACGGTACGTTTGTCTTCCAGTTCGCTTCTGCTGATTGCGCCCAAAAGACCGAGTTCAGCCGCCAGCGCATCAACGTCGCGCACCGGGACTTGCGGCAGCTCGATGCGGAAGCAGCGTGAAGCCTCTTCAGCCGCCAGCACCATTGCAGCAGGTGCAACCTCGACCGCCGGGGTAATATCCAGCGATGCAGCCGACACCTGGCCCTGCGACAAAGACTGCAACATCATGCGCACATCTGCCACCGCCTCCTGGTCCACCGGCGTTTGCAGGCGATGCCCGTCGAGCTGCATCTTGAGAATATCCTTGGCGACCAAAAAGGCATCGACGTGCTCGGCGGTGAGCGCCATCTCTCCTTTGCGAATGCGGTCCAGCAGCGACTCCAGCACGTGCGTAACCTCGGTCAGGTCGGTCAGACCAAAAGTGCCGGCGCCGCCCTTGATCGAATGCGCGGCACGAAAAATCGCGTTCAGTTCCTCCTCGTCAGGCGCCGACACGTCGATGGCCAGGAGCAGTTTTTCCATTTCCGCGAGGAGTTCTTCGGCCTCATCGAAGAACACTTGGAAGAACTGGCTCATATCAATGGTCATTATGGGACTCCGTCTTGCTTTACGTTCTTATAATGCTGAACTTCTCGTCACGATGGCGCGGTTCAGCCGATGACCTTCTTCACAACCTCCATCAGGCGTTGCGGATCGAACGGCTTGACCAGCCAGCCGTTGGCGCCAGCCGCGCGGCCTTTCGATTTCATCTCGTCGCTTGACTCAGTTGTCAGCATCAGGATCGGCACTTTTTGATAGGTCGGCAGCCCGCGCAAAGAACGGATCAGGGTCAGGCCGTCCATGCGGGGCATGTTCTGGTCGGTCAGGACCAGGTCGAATACCTGCGTACGGGCCTTGTCCAGGCCATCCTGCCCATCTACCGCCTCAGTGACCTGATAACCGGCCGCCCGCAGGCTGAACATCACCATCTGTCGTAGTGAGCCCGAGTCGTCCACCGCCAATATCGTCTTTGCCATCTCTATTACTCCCGCTATTTTCGTTTTTCAGGCCGAAACCCGCTTTCCATCCCGTTAAAACAGTTCGATGTCGCCGCTTTCCATATGAGTCTGGCACACAGCCTTCCAGAGCGCGCTTTCGAGCTTGATGCTTTGTTCTTCCACTCCCTTGTTCATATCGTTCAAGGTTTCGATCATCTGCTGTAGATTGCTTTCCGGCGGTATGCCGGAACTGCTCGAACCGATGCCCCCAAGCACATCACGCAAACCGGTGATGCGCCTGACGGTACGGTTGATCAATTGGCTGGTCATATCCTGAAATTGCAGCCCAGTGACAGCGGCGTTAATGTGCCGGCCTATCTCGACCTGTCTGGCCTTGAGATTGTCCGCAATCTCGGCAGTCGGCCTGGCGCCGGCGAGCAGCAAATCGATCGCCTCCTGCTGCTCAGTGACCGCCGCGTGGATGGCCATGAAGCTCGCGCCGAGCTTCTCGATCGCCTCCCCAAGCAAGAAACTGGTCTGCACCAAGTCCGTTT
>DASVLY010000302.1:0-5213 GCA_036384635.1 Noviherbaspirillum sp.
CACTGTGACCGGCACTGAAAACCTGCTGATGGCGGCAGTTCTGGCCGAAGGCGAAACGGTGCTGGAAAACGCTGCGCGCGAGCCGGAAGTGACCGACCTTGCGCACCTCCTGGTGGCGATGGGCGCGAAGATCGACGGCATCGGCACCGACCGCCTGATCGTGAAGGGTGTCGACAGATTGCATGGGGCATCGCATACGGTCATTCCCGACCGCATCGAGACCGGCACTTTCCTGTGCGCAGTTGCCGCTGCCGGCGGCGACGTGACGCTGAAAAACACTCGCAGCGACATCCTCGATGTTGCGCTCGACAAGCTGCGCGAAGCCGGCGTGATCCTCACTTCCGGTCACGACTGGATTCGCGTGCAGATGGCCGCGCGTCCGAAGGCAGTAAGCTTTCGCACCACCGAATATCCGGGTTTCCCGACCGATATGCAGGCGCAATTCATGGCGTTGAACTGCATCGCCGACGGCAGCAGCCGCGTGACCGAAACGATTTTTGAAAACCGCTTCATGCACGTGCAGGAATTGAATCGCCTGGGAGCCGCCATCGAAATCGATGGCCATACCGCGACCATCAATGGCGTCGAAAGATTGGCTGGGGCTCCGGTGATGGCGACCGACTTGCGCGCATCGGCATCGCTGGTGATTGCCGCATTGGCTGCACAGGGCGAAACAATGGTCGACCGTATCTATCACCTGGACCGCGGCTACGACCGCATGGAAGTCAAACTGTCCGAGGTCGGCGCCAACATCCGGCGGATCAAATAATGCGTCAGCAACTGACCCTCGCGCTATCCAAAGGGCGCATTTTTGAAGAGACGATGCCGCTGCTCAAAGCGGCCGGCATCACGGTAACGGAAGACCCGGGGAAGTCGCGCAAGCTGATTCTGCCGACCAATGACCCGGATGTGCGCGTGATCATCGTGCGCGCGTCCGACGTGCCGACCTATGTGCAGTACGGCGCGGCCGATTTCGGGGTGGCGGGCAAGGATGTGCTGCTCGAACATGGCGGTGAAGGGCTTTACCAGCCGATCGACCTGAACATTGCGAAATGCCGGCTGTCGGTTGCAGTGCCTGCCGGTTTCGATTACACGAGCGCGGTACGGCAGGGCGCGCGCCTGCGCGTCGTGACCAAATATGTGCAATGCGCGCGCGAGCATTTCGCCGCGAAGGGAGTGCATGTCGACCTGATCAAGCTATACGGCTCGATGGAACTGGGGCCGCTGGTCGGCTTGTCGGATGCGATTGTCGACCTAGTCAGCACCGGCAGTACGCTGCGAGCGAACAACCTGATCGAAGTCGAACGCATCATGGATATTTCGTCGCGCCTGGTGGTGAATCAGGCGGCCCTGAAACTCAAGCGCGAACGCTTGCAGCCGATTCTGGAAGCATTCGAAAAAGCGTCGAAAGCCGGATAACCATCATGATCCAGATTCGCAAACTTGACTCAGCTGCAGCCGACTTCAACGCGCAACTGTCGGCGGTGCTCGCGTTTGAAGCGAGCGAAGACGAAGCGATCGATCGCGCCGCTGCACAAATTCTGGCCGACGTGAAAGCACGCGGCGATGCAGCCGTGCTCGAATATACGAACCGCTTCGACAAACTCGATGCAAGCAGCGTTGCCGGCCTGGAGATCGGGCAGGAAGAATTGCGTGCGGCATTGAACAGCCTGGCACCTGCTCGCCGCGCGGCACTGCAAACCGCTGCTGACCGCGTGCGTACTTATCACGAGCGGCAGAAGAAGGAATGCGGTTCCGACGGTTTTGCTTATGCCGAAGCCGACGGCACGGTGCTGGGGCAGAAAGTCACGCCGCTCGACCGCGTCGGCATTTACGTCCCGGGCGGCAAGGCGGCTTATCCTTCGTCGGTGCTGATGAATGCGATTCCTGCCAAGGTGGCGGGCGTGGGGGAAGTCATCATGGTGGTGCCGACGCCCGTCGGCGTGAAGAATGAACTGGTGCTCGCCGCTGCTGCGATTGCCGGTGTCGACCGCGTATTCACCATCGGCGGCGCTCAGGCCGTCGGCGCGCTTGCGTACGGCACCGACACCATCCCGCAGGTCGACAAGATCGTCGGGCCGGGCAATGCCTATGTCGCCGCAGCCAAGCGCCGCGTGTTTGGTGCCGTCGGCATCGACATGATTGCCGGCCCGTCGGAAATCCTGGTGATCTGCGATGGCACTACCGATCCGGATTGGGTCGCGATGGACTTGTTTTCGCAGGCCGAGCATGACGAACTGGCGCAATCGATTCTGGTTTGCCCCGACGCGGACTACATCGCGCGCGTGGAGGCCAGCATCAACCGGCAGCTCGATGCAATGCCGCGCAAGGATGTGATCCGCACTTCGCTCACCAATCGCGGCGCGCTGGTGAAGGTACGCGACATGAGCGAGGCATGCGAGATCGCCAATCTGATTGCCGCCGAACACCTGGAGATTTCGGCGGAAAATCCTCTGCAGTGGGCCGACAAAGTGCGCCACGCCGGCGCGATGTTCCTGGGTCGTTTTTCGTCCGAGTCGCTGGGCGATTATTGCGCCGGTCCCAATCACGTGCTGCCGACTTCGCGTACCGCGCGCTTCTCGTCGCCATTGGGCGTGTACGACTTCCAGAAGCGCTCCAGCATCATTCACGTCAGCGAAGCGGGTGCGCAGACACTCGGCAAGATCGCTGCGGAACTGGCGTATGGTGAGGGGCTGCAGGCCCATGCGGGCTCCGCGGAGTACCGGCTGAAATGAATCCGGCGCGCGTCAAATGAGCTGGCTCGATCGCATCTATTGCGAGGACGCGCTGCACGGGTTTGCCCGGATTCCGGACGCCAGCATCGACCTGCTGATCGCCGACCCGCCTTACGGCCTGGGCAAGGACTACGGCAACGACTCCGACAAGCTCGACACCGACGCCTATCTGCCCTGGATGGAGCAGTGGATCGATGCCGCCCTGCCGAAGCTGAAAACCAACGGCAGCCTGTACATTTTCCTCACATGGCGCTATTCGCCGGAAATCTTCGTGATGCTCAAAAAACGCATGACGATGATCAATGAAATCATCTGGGACCGGCGGGTACCCTCGATGGGGGGCAGCACGCGCAGGTTTTCGTCAGTACATGACACGGTCGGGTTTTTCGTGAACGCCAAAGATTACTATTTCGATCTCGACGCGGTACGTATCCCGTACGATGCCGAAACCAAGAAGGCCCGCTCGCGCTCGATCTTTGTCGGCGCCAAATGGCTGGAAATCGGTTACAACCCGAAGGATGTGTGGAGCGTGTCGCGTTTGCACCGTGAACATCGCGAACGGGCCGACCATCCGACGCAAAAGCCGCTGGAAATCATCGAGCGTATGATCAAGGCATCCTGTCCGCCGGGCGGCATCGTGCTCGATCCGTTCATGGGCAGCGGCACGACCGCAGTCGCGGCCCGGCGTTGCGGACGGAATTTCGTGGGATTCGAGCTGAATCCCGAATATTGTGAATTGATTGAAAACCGCCTGGCTGAACTGGATAAGCCAGCCGCTGCCTGAGAGTCTCTATGTCCCTGATCGAAAACATCATCCGCCCCGAAGTGCGTGCTCTGTCGGCCTACCATGTGCCGGACGCGACCGGCTTCATCAAGCTCGATGCAATGGAAAACCCGTACACGCTGCCGCAGCAACTGCGCGACGAACTCGGACGGCACCTGGCGGACGTGGCGATGAACCGCTACCCGGTACCATCGTATGTCGAATTGAAGACAAAAGTTTGCGCCAGGCTCGGCGTGCCGGCCGGCTTCGACGTTGTGCTCGGTAATGGTTCCGATGAGTTGATTACCCTGATCTCGGTCGCCTGTGCGAAGCCGGGCGCGAAAGTGCTGGCGCCAACGCCTGGTTTTGTCATGTATTCAATGTCTGCCAAGTTCGCCGGACTGGAATTCGTCGGCGTGCCATTAAAAGCCGATTTCACGCTGGATAAGGACGCGATGCTGGCGGCGATCGCCCGGCATAAGCCGGCAATCACTTACCTCGCGTACCCCAACAATCCCACCGGCAACCTGTTTGACACCGCCGATATGATGGAGATTATTTGCGCCGTCGGCGACTCCGGCATCGTGGTGGTCGACGAGGCATATCAACCTTTCGCACAGGCTAGCTTCATGCCGCGCCTGCCTGAATTCGGCAACCTGGTGGTGATGCGCACCGTCTCCAAGCTGGGCCTGGCCGGCATCCGGCTCGGTTACATGTCGGCCGATGCGGCGCTGTTGAGCGAGTTTGACAAGGTGCGCCCGCCGTACAATGTGAATGTGCTGACCCAGGCGGCGGCTGAATTCGTGCTGGAGCGCGCCGAAGTGCTCGATGAGCAGGCCGGAATTTTGCGTACCGAACGGACGAAACTGGCGGCGGCGCTGGCGACACTGCCGGGCATTACGGTTTTCCCTTCGGCTGCGAATTTCCTGCTGATTCGGGTCGCTCCGGGAAAAAATAATGCAGACCTTGTCTTTTCCGCATTGTTGAACCGTAAGGTTTTGATTAAAAATGTCGGTAAAATGCACTCATTATTGGAAAACTGCTTGCGGGTGACCGTCAGCACCCCGGAAGAAAACAAGATTTTCCTCGATGCGCTGAAAGCATCGATCGCATCATAACTTTTGGTATCCACTTAACACATGCCCACGCCACGCGTTGCAGAGGTCACACGCAATACCAACGAGACGCAAATCCGCGTTGTGATCAACCTCGACGGTACCGGCCAGCAAAAGCTGAACACTGGTGTCCCCTTCCTTGACCATATGCTCGATCAGATTGCCCGGCATGGTCTGATCGACCTCGATATTGAAGCCAAGGGCGATTTGCATATCGACGCTCATCACACAGTGGAGGATGTCGGCATCACGCTTGGTCAGGCCTTCGCGAAAGCGATTGGCGACAAGAAAGGCATTCGCCGTTACGGACATGCATATGTGCCGCTGGATGAGGCATTGTCGCGCGTTGTCGTCGATTTTTCCGGACGGCCCGGCCTGGAGTTTCATGTGCCGTTCAAGCGTGCGATGATCGGCGCATTCGATGTCGATCTGACGCATGAATTTTTCCAGGGCTTCGTCAATCATGCGCTGGTGACTTTGCACATCGATAACCTGCGCGGCGAGAATGCACATCATCAGTGCGAAACCGTGTTCAAGGCATTCGGCCGCGCCCTGCGCATGGCCGCCGAACTTGACCCGCGCGCGGCAGGTATGATTCCT
>DASVLY010000303.1:0-6115 GCA_036384635.1 Noviherbaspirillum sp.
AGCGCCGTCTGGCTGTCGACGGTAAAGCCGGCCAGCCCTTTCAAGCCCGTGACGATCATCCATGCCGACAGTGCTGACAACGCCACATGCGTGATCGGGCCGGAATAGTGCTTGCCGAGCGCGGCCAGCAGGTTCGGTTTCTTTTGGTCGGGGTGCTTATCCATGCGAATGTTTCCAATAAATCAGGGACCGGTCAATGCCTGCGCACCCGGCTTGGCGGCAGGAGCAGATGCAGCCGCTGCAGCAGTCGCAGCGGCTGTCGCTGTCACAGGATGTTCGTCGGCCCACACTACGTTGTTATCGACCGCATACAGCTTGCACGGCTCTTTGCTGTTCTTCTGGCAATCGCCTAGCGCTTGCGCCACCGGATCGTCGCCGTCCTCGGCCCAACTCCAGGCGCCGCTTGGCGACAGCGCAAACGCACGCGGGAAAGGCTTGCCGAGGAACTCGCGGTATTGCGCACGAGCCCGGTCTTTCAGGTAGGGGACCGCATCGATATTGTCGATCGCCGCGTATTCGGTTTTCGGCATCTTGATCTCGTCATCCAGTGCGATCACCGGGTCGGTCGGCATGCCAAGCTCTTTCAGGAATTTCTCTGTTTCAGGCCACCAGATTTTGACGCCGTCACGACTGCCGCTCATGCCGTGCGCATCCTTCTTGAAAGGGCCAAAGGCGATCAGCTTCGCGTGGCCGCCGGCGTGCACGTAGGCGTCATGCATTTTCGCCGCCAGTTCCGGGGCAAAGTGCTGGTCGTTCTCTCCGTAGAACCAGAGAGAAGGCAGCGTGGTCTTGGCACCGTAGTCGGCGAATGCCTGCACCAGCGATGCTTGCCAGCGGCAGACGCCGCCATGCACCTTGAGCCCGCCGGCGAAATTGATCAGGCCGCGCACGCCGGGAAAGTGACGGGTGCCGAACGCGAGCGCAGTCAGTCCGCCGTACGACTGGCCGGCAACGATGATATGGTCGGGGTCGACCCAGCTCTGGGTCTGCAGGTATTCCAGCGCACCCTGCAAATCGTCCGCCTGCAACTGGCCATGCGCCGTCATGTTGCAGCCCGGGTCCACATAGTCGCCGGTGGATCTGGAAAAGCCTTTGCGCATCGGGATCACGACTGCATAACCGCGTTTGACGAATTCGCGGCTTAACACGATGAAGCGATCGCGCCCTTGCGCGTGCGGACTGCCGAGCGCTTTGCCGTGATTCATGATCACCAGCGGGAACGGCCCATCACCGGGCGGCTTGAAGATAGTGGTTTCGAGCTGTACCGCCGTGCCGCCGGAGATCGCCGGAATCATCACGACTTGCTCATGAAGCGCCTCGTCCAACAGAAGCGCAGCCGGCGCGGGCGAGGAATGGGTCAACAAGCCTAGAGCAAGTGCAATGGCACCGATGATGGCAGGGAAGGCCCGATTTTTCTTTGCATTCCGCTGCGATACAACTGCTTTTGCCATCGCTCTTACTCATCTTGCTGCAATCCAATGTTGCTTATTCTAAAGAGCGCTTTTCTACGGTTCAATACTCATTCATGCAACTCGTAAAGATTTATTTCAAAAAATTTTCGGACCGGCAATCTTTGTGGCCGCGTGAGCAAAACGGCCATGCGTTACAGGGGAAATAACTGCAGGAAAATTGCAACGGGATGCGTTCGCTGCAACTTTCTGGATGGTGAACGGTCAATAGCAGACACTGGTTACCATAAGGATGGAAAGATGAAAGTTGATGTTTATAAACGCCCCGAACATGCAGGTCTTTATTCCTATCTGGCGGTGCCCGAAGGCAAACCGATTCCTGCCGAAGCCACCAACATCGACTGGGAAACTGCGGAGCACAACATCGATCTCGATCCCAACAACGAGCCGGTGCTGGGATTGACTGCAGACGATGCCCTGCGGCAGATCAGTGACAAGGGATACGCCATATCCAGTGTGCATAACAAGATCTGGATCGGGCCGAGTGTCTGACCAGCGCCTTCTTCGCAACCGGCCTTGTCCATAAGGTCAGTAGCCGTTCGCTTTTTCAATTCATCGTGCAGTGCGGCGGCATCGTCAATCGTCTGCTGCCGCATGCACGGGCGCTGATAGTGCCTGTGGAATCATCAAGCGGGAAAGCAATTCAACCAACTTGGTTTTTCCTTTCACTCAAGCAGATAGCCGGGATGGGATGACACATCGGGTACACCATCGATTTCCATGCAATGCCTGATACGGTACGGCATGGTATTAGTGATGCTCCTGCCGTCCGCTTGCGCAAGCCTGCCGGATGTGAGCAGCCTGCGAGAATACCTGCTTTCAACCAGGCAAAAGCCAAGCATCGTTAACACGCACGGCGCCCTGCCCGACGCTCAAAAGCAGGCGCTGCTCGACAGCCTGGCCACCAAGGCAGGTCCGACCGATATCCTCAACAAGCATATTGCGGCCGAAGAAGCGATCAACGGCACACCTCTGGCCGCCGGCAACAAGGTCACGCTGCTCGACGACGGTCCGGCGACCATGCGCGCGATGATGAGCGCCATCCGCGGCGCGCGCAATCACATCAACCTGGAGACCTATATTTTCGAGGCGGACGAGGTGGGGTGCGCGTTGGCCGGTCTGCTGATCGACAAAGCGGCCGCCGGCGTGCAGGTGAACCTGATCTACGACAGCGTCGGCACGCTCGACACGCCGCCGGAATTTTTCGCGCGCCTGCGCAAGGCTGGCATCCATACGCTCGAATTCAATCCGGTCAATCCGCTCAAAGCGCACGGCGGCTGGGACATCAATGCGCGCGATCATCGCAAGCTGCTGGTAGTCGACGGCCGCATCGCATTCACCGGCGGCGTCAACATCAGCAAGGTGTATGGCAAGAGCGTCATTTTGAAGAGCCGCCGACATCCCTTGCCGCAGGACGCGAAAGAAGCGGCATGGCGCGATACCCATATGCAGATCGAAGGCGCGGCAGTCGCCGAATTCCAGAAGCTGTTTCTCGACACCTGGAGGCGCAAGGCCGGCCACCCGCTGACCGGTGCCGAATACTTCCCGCCGCTGCACGCGCAAGGCAATGCGTTGGTGCGCGCACTCGGCAGCACGCCTGAGCGGGCCGGCGACACGATCTACAAAACCTATATCTCGGCGCTGTCCAATGCCGATCACTATGTGTGCATCTGACGATGGCGTATTTCGCGTCCGACCGCCAGATACTGCAAGCCATTACCGATGCCGCGCGGCGCGGCGTGGAAGTCGTCATCATTTTTCCGAGCCTGACGGATGTGGATATGCTGCTGTACGCAGGCCGTTCACACTACAGCGCACTGCTCGCCGCCGGGGTCAAGATCTATGAACGCAAGGACGCGGTGCTGCATGCGAAGACTGCGGTCATTGACGGCGTGTGGTCGACCATCGGCTCCACCAATCTCGACATGCGCAGTTTTTTGCATAACGACGAGATCAACGCAGTAGTGCTGGATGCGGATTTCGCGCAGCGGATGGAGGCGTTGTTCCAGCGGGATTTACGGGAGTCGGAGCCGATCACGCAGCAGCAGTGGGACAGGCGCGGTTTGCTTGAGCGGATGCGGGAATGGGCGGTGCGCTTGTTCGAATATTGGTTGTGAAGGTGCGAAGCCGGGGAGCGGCCGTATGCGGCGCTATACAATACCTGCAACACCTCTATCTTTGAATCCCAGGAGTCGCCGATTGCTTACCCCGAATTTCATCGCCCCCGCGCGCTTTGACGACCCCGCCGCCGCGCTCGAACAGGTGCGCGCCATTTATGACGACAGCATCAATCATCTGCGGCAATGCCTGCAGCGCTTCGTCAACGGCGAAGATCCGCCGGGCCGCGTGCGCGCCTGCTATCCCTTCGTGCGCATACAGACGGACACGGTAGCGCGCGCCGACTCCCGGCTGTCCTATGGTTTTGTCGCAGGTCCCGGCACATTCGAAACCACCGTCACGCGGCCGGACCTGTTTGCCAACTATTACCTGGAGCAGTTCCGCCTGCTGCTGAAGAACCACGGCCGCAACCAACAGGTGCAACTGGAAGTGGGCACCAGCGCGCAGCCGATTCCCGTCCATTTTTCATTTGCCGAGCACGACCATATCGAAGGCAACATGAATGCCGAGCGGCACCTTGCCATGCGCGACCTGTTCGACCTGCCGGACCTGGGTGCAATGGATGACGGCATCGCCAACGGCACCCACGAATCGCGGCCGGGAGAAGCGCAGCCGTTGTCGCTGTTTACCGCTCCGCGGGTGGACTATTCGCTGCAGCGGCTGCGCCACTACACCGGCACGGCGCCCGAGCACTTCCAGAATTTTGTGCTGTTCACCAACTACCAGTTCTACATCGACGAGTTCGTCCGTCTGGGCCATGAAATCATGCGCCGCGCACCGTCCCCGCAGATGAGCGCCGATGATGACCACTACATCGCCTTCGTCGAACCGGGCAACGTCATCACGCGGCGCGCCGGGCAAAACGTGCAGCCGGGCGACGATCTGGGCGCTCCGCCGCCGCGCATGCCGCAGATGCCCGGCTATCACCTGATCCGCGCCGACGGCAGCGGCATCACCATGGTCAATATCGGCGTGGGCCCTGCCAATGCCAAAACCATCACCGATCACATCGCCGTGCTGCGTCCGCACGCATGGCTCATGCTGGGTCACTGCGCCGGACTGCGCAACACCCAGCAGTTGGGAGACTATGTGCTGGCGCACGGCTATGTCCGCGAAGACCATGTGCTCGATGAAGACCTGCCGCTATGGGTGCCGATTCCGCCGCTGGCCGAGGTGCAGCTCGCGCTCGAAGCCGCCGTGGCGGAGGTGACGCAGTTGACGGGTTACGACCTGAAGCGGGTCATGCGTACCGGCACGGTGGCCAGTACCGACAATCGCAACTGGGAGTTGCTGCCGCAGCGCACGCCGGAGCGCCGCTTCAGCCAGAGCCGCGCCATTGCGCTGGACATGGAAAGCGCCACCATTGCCGCCAACGGTTTCCGTTTCCGCGTACCGTACGGCACCTTGCTGTGCGTGAGCGACAAGCCGCTGCACGGCGAGATCAAACTGCCCGGCATGGCCAACCACTTCTATCGCGCGCGCGTCGATCAGCACCTGCGTATCGGCATTCGCGCGGTGGAACTCTTGCGCCGGCAAGGCGTGGACAGACTACATAGCCGCAAGCTGCGCAGCTTTGCGGAAGTGGCATTTCAATAGTAGTTGTCTTTGAAAGTTCAAACCAATATACCTCTGTAGCGACTGAGGAACGTGCACGGAATAACTTCCCGATTTGGCTCACGCCTGACGGGATGCAGAGGTGGTTCCGGAAATTCGGACATTCGGATAAGTGGAAGCCTTGCTTCATAATCGCAGCCGGAAGGCTGCATTTCAGGAGCAAGCATGACCAGAAGAACGAGACGGAACCACTCACCGGAATTCAAGGCCAAGGTGGCATTGGCTGCGCTCAAGGGCGAGAGAACGCTGGCGGAATTGGCGCAGCACTTCGACGTGCACCCGAACCAGATTACCGAATGGAAGCGGCGCGCTCACCAAAGCGGGCTTGCTGAGCGCAAAGAAATGATTGACCGTACGCACGACCTGCCGATTGCTCGGCAATGCCAAATCCTGTCGCTGGCGCGTTCGACGGCGTCCTACCGACCGCAGGAAACCAGCGAAGCGGACCTGGCGCTGATGCGCCGGATCGACGAATTGCACCTCGACTATCCGTTTGCCGGCAGCCGCATGCTGCGCGACATGCTCAAGTGAGAAGGCCATCAGATCGGCCGCAAGCATGTGTCCACGCTGATGAGGAAGAAGGGTGTCGAGGCTTTGTACAAGAAGCCCGACACGAACCGCCGCCATCCGAAGCATCCGGTCTATCCGTACCTGCTGCGCAATCTGGAGATCAATCGCTCCAACCAGGTGTTTGCTGCGGAAGTTGAGCACTGCGAACAATCGCATTGGCTTTATAAGGAGGGCTGAGAGCGGGAATTCCCCGCTTTCAGCCTAACAGCATTCGGCACGCACGGCTGCACGCACGCGCGACACGCGCGAACGGACCGTGCCGACCGGGATGCTCAGATTGTCGGCAGCCTCTTCATAGGTCGATTCGCCATCCAGGACGGCTTCAAATGTGGTGCGGATTTTGT
>DASVLY010000304.1:0-3652 GCA_036384635.1 Noviherbaspirillum sp.
TTTATCCCGTAATAAAAAGTGTTCGTCATGGACTCATGAAATAATCGGGGAAAGGAGTCGATCATTCTTCCTGACTCGGTTCTTGTTCCCAGGCCGAGTCTCGAAGTCGCTTGAGAGCACAGTGCGCTACCTCGGCATCGAGGTCGACGACGCCCTGGAAATCGCTGAACAGGCAGAGTTGCAATGAAGGAGGCCGACGGGCGGTCTTGACGAACAGGTCACTTGCCGGCCCCCCCCGGCCATTCAAGAGGTTGCGTTCCGTCGAGCATGGTCACCGGGAGTTTATGAACCGGCTTCGTCGGTGTGCCAGCGGCTGAAAAGGGGAACATCGATGCCAGGCGGCACATACCATGACCGACGCTCGGCATTCCAGCGTGCACCGAGCTTCTTGGCCTCATCCTTCTCGGCGAATGGGACTGCGAGGAGAGTAGAACCTGGCGGCATACCAGAAAGCGACCGCGCCCCCTTTTTCGGGATACTGCGCGTGGTTACGGATGCCACAGACGTACCACCGCCCGAGATGTCGACCAGCAGCCCCGCCGCTTCCCCAGCCGGCACCGTGCGCTCCTGTCGGCTGCCGTCGGCGCAGGTCTCAATGACCCGCACACCTTGCGCAGTCTTCTCAACAGAAAAATAAGGCGGATCGAATGGCGGGGCATCAGTCATGGCAGCTCGGTCGGTAAGGTGATCATCGGTATTATCGCAGGCTGCGATCTCGCACGCATCCTCTACCCGCGCTATTCCTGGCCTCAAAAGATAGGCTTTTACATGGATTGCCGGTTTGTTCTACTGCTGGTCGTTCAAATGGCAAGCGGAGAACCGCAACGGCGCGATTTCCTTAAGCTGCGGCACTTCTGCCTTGCAGCGCGGCATCGCGTACGGACAGCGCGGATGGAAATGGCAACCGGACGGCGGGTTCAGCGGGGACGGAATCTCGCCTTGAATGGCGACGAAATTTTTCTTTTTGACCTCCAGCCTGGGCGCCTCGGCCAGCAGCGCCTGGGAATACGGGTGGTTCGGCGTCTCGAAGATTTCTTGCGACGGCGCCATTTCGATCACGCGCCCCAGATACATGATGAGCACGCGGTCGGCGATATGCTGCACCACTGACAGGTCGTGCGAGATGAACAGGTAAGTCAGGTTCAGTTCTTGCCGCAACTGCATGAAGAGATTGATCACTTGCGCCTGGATCGAAATGTCCAGCGCGGCCACCGATTCGTCGCAGACGAGGAACTCCGGTTTTACCGCCAGTGCGCGCGCAATGCCCACGCGCGCCCTCTGCCCTCCGGAAAACTGGTGCGGGAAGCGCTTGAGCACGCCGGTATCCAGGCCGACTTTACGCAGCAGATGCTCTACGTAATCGCGCTGTTCCGCCTTGGTGACGATACCGTGCACGAGCGGGGCCTCGCCGACGATGTCCTGGACACGCATGCGCGGATTCAGGGATGCGTAAGGGTCCTGGAAAATCATTTGCATGCCGAGCTGCTTTTTCCTGCGCGCGGCGGGCGTCAGCAGATCGATTTCTTCGCCCTTCCACAGGCGTTTGCCGGCCGACAGCGTGTGCAGCCCGGCCGCCATGCGGCCCAGCGTCGATTTGCCGCAGCCGGATTCGCCGACCAAGCCGACGACTTCGCCGCGAGGAATCGAGAGGTCGACATGGTCGACTGCGTGAACGATTTCTTCTTTGACGTGAGCGCCCAGCAGCTTGCCGATCCTGGCTGCGGTATCCAGCGGTTTGGCGAAGCGTTTCGATACCGAACGCAGTTCCAACAGGGGTTGCGACTCCATCACGAGAATTCTCCTGCGGTGACGAGCGGATGAAAGCAACGGTATGCATGCCCATGCACCTCCGTGACCGGCGGCGCTTCCTGGCAGGCCGGGCTCGCGTATGCGCAACGCTGGCGAAAAGCGCAACCGCTCGGCAGGTTCAGCAAGGACGGCGTAAAACCCGGAATTTGTTTCAGCGGTTTGCCGCGCACATTGCGCGACGGGAGCGAATCCATCAGGCCGCGGGTATAAGGATGCAGCGGCGACTCCAGCACTTCGGAGACGGTGCCTTGTTCCACGATGCGTCCGGCATACATGACGCAAACCCGATCGGCCAGGCCGGCAACGACGGATAAATCGTGCGTGATCCAGATCAGACTGGCGCCGGACTCCCTGCACAGCTTTTGCATTTCATACAGGATCTGCCCCTGGATGGTGACATCCAACGCCGTCGTCGGCTCATCGGCGATGATCAGGTCCGGCTTGTTCAACAGAGCAATCGCAATCGCGACTCGTTGCCGCATACCGCCGGAGAACTGATGGGGATAGGCGCGCAGCCTTTCATCCGGCGAAGGAATCCCCACTTTCGCCAGCGTCTCGCGCGCAAGCGATCTGGCCGCAGAGGTGCTGACCGGATGGTGTGCCTGCACCGCTTCGATCATCTGGGTATCGATCCTGAGCACGGGATTCAAGGTCATCATCGGGTCCTGGAAGATCATCGCGATGCGGTTGCCACGCAAGGAACGCAATTGTTGCGCTGGCATCTCGCGCAGGTTCTGTCCTTTGAACAGGATGCGCCCGTCGACTACTTCGCCCGGAGGGTCGATCAGTCCCAGGATCGAATAAGCGGTAATGGATTTGCCGGAACCGGATTCTCCGACCAGCCCCATGATTTCGCCGCGTTCAACGTTGAAGCTGACATCGTCGACAGCCTTGACGACACCGGCTTTCGAGAAGAAATAAGTTTTCAGACCTTCCACTTTCAAGGTGGGACTCATCTCATGTCCTTCTTATTGCGTCTGCAACCGGGGGTTGAGTACATCGCGCAACTGGTCGGCCACCAGGTTGATCGCCAGAATGGTCAGCAGCAATGCCAGTCCGGGGAACACGCTGATCCAGTATTGCCCCGACAGCAGATACTTGAATCCGTTGGCGATCAACAGGCCCAGGGAAGGTTCGGTGATCGGCAAGCCCAGGCCGAGAAACGACAACGTCGCTTCCAGGCTGATCGCCGCGGCTACTTGCAGCGCGGCGACGACGATGAGCGGCGGCAGGCAGTTCGGTAACAGATGCCGAAACAGGATGCGATGTGTGGGCAAACCGAGCAGTACCGCCGCTTCGATGTATTCCCTCCTTCTCTCCACCAGCGCGGCTGAACGCGTTGTGCGCGCGTAATAGGCCCATTGCACGGCCACCAGCGCGGTGATCACCTTGCCGGTCCCATGACCCAGCACGGCGATCAGGATCAGTGCAATCAGAATGGCGGGGAACGATAACTGGATGTCGGCCACACGCATGATGAGCGCATCGATCCGACCGCCGAAATAACCGGCGATCAAGCCCAGCGTCGCGCCGATCGTCAGTGCCAGCAGCGTGGCCGAGACGCCGACGGCGATGCTGATGCGCAAACCGTACATCATGGCGGACAGCAAATCCCGTCCTTGCTCGTCCGTCCCCAACAAATAGCGCATATTGCCCTCGCTGGCCGCGCTTCCCGGCTCCAGTCGGGAATCCGTCAGACTAAGTTGCGCGAGGTCATACGGATTTTGCGGAGAAATCCATGGAGCGAAGACGGCAACCAATACGATGACGGTCAGCATGGCCAGGCCAAATACGGCGAGCTTGCTGTCAAGGTAGGCGGCAACAAAACGCCTGAATGGGGATG
>DASVLY010000305.1:0-2749 GCA_036384635.1 Noviherbaspirillum sp.
CACGCAAAGAACGGAACAGATCGATGACACGCTGCGCAGGTCGGATGTCGAAATCGAGCAGCTCGGCGCATCGGTGGACGACAGCGATTTCCGCCGGCACTGGCAATCCGCTTACGGCTCATCGGGCGGCCGTTATGAAGACTATGACGCCGCGTATCGTTACGGATCGACCATGGCCGGCAGCGGACAGTACAAGAATTACCAGTGGTCCGACGTCGAGCCGAAACTGCGCAGCGACTGGGAATCGAGCCATCCCGGAAGCGCTTGGGACAAAGTGAAAGATGCCGTACGTTACGGTGCGGAACGTGTTACCGGGAAGCGCTAATGACCCGATAAATTCCCTCCCCTTGCAGGGGGAGGGTTAGGGTGGGGGTAGTGAGGCTGAGTCAACGTAGACGCAAGCGCGGCCGCACTATCCCCATCCCAGCCGTCCCACGTCTGGCCTTGCAAGGCCAGCCGATTCAGCGGGCGCGAAGCAGTGCTTCGCGAAACCCCCGCTTCATCTCCCCGCAAGGGGGAAGGAGCTTTTCGGAGCACTCTCAGGCACACCTGAAAATTGAAGAGAGGCAGGGGCACCGACACCGGAACCTTATTCCGGCTCCACCCCCAACGCAACGAGAACGCGCGACACCATGTTGTAGCTCGCGATAACGCCAACCAGTTCCACCACAAACTGATCGTTTCCCAACGCCGTGCGTGCCGCTTCGAAGGTGGCATCGCTCACTTTGACATTGCGGGTCATTTCCACCGTCAACCGTATTGCAGCCCGTTCTGCGGCATTGAACAGTGCCGGGTCGGCGACCGCAGTCTCCGGACTGCGCATGGCCTGCACCTGCTCCTGGCTGCCGCCGGCCTTGATGAATTCCGGCGCGTGGTGATGGAATTCATATTCCGCGCCATTCAACACAGCGACCACGCACATCGCCAGTTCGCGCAACTTCGGCGGCAGCTCCAGGTTGTTCCGCACTTCACGGAAGAGGTTGTTCCAGCCTTTCGCAAATGCCGGGCTGTGCAGCAGCATGCGGTCCAGATTTAACAAACTGCCGCCGCGGCGCGCGCGCACGGCATCGACGATTTCCTTCGGCTCGGCCAGGTCGGCCGGTTGATAGGGGATACGCGGCATCGGGTTATTCCTCCTGAATATTTTTTACAGTGATCCGGAAACGGCCGTATGTCAGCATGCTGCCGCCTCCTCGGTGTGCAGAGTCACGGCATCGACCGCTGCGCCGAGCAGGTCGACAATCGTGTCGATGGTATCGGCGTTGCAGATGAACGGGGGCGCCAGCAGAACATGGTCGCCGTTGCGGCCGTCGATGGTACCGCTCATCGGATAGACCAGCAAGCCGCGCGCCATCGCTTCCGCCTTGATCTGCGCATGCAGCCGCTGCTGCGGATCGAACGGTGTCTTGTTGTCGCGGTCGGTCACCAGTTCGATTCCCCAGAACAGCCCGCGTCCCCGGATATCTCCGACGAACGGATGATCGGCGAAGCGTTGCCGCAGCGCCTTGCTCAATTGCGCACCGCGTTCACGCACGTTGCCCAGCAAGCCCTCGCGCCGGATCACTTGCTGTACCTTCAGCGCCGCGGCGCAGGCGAGCGGGTGGCCCACATAGGTATGGCCATGCTGGAACATGCCGGAGCCGTTCGCGAACGCATCGAAAATGCGTCGGTGCACGAAGGTCGCCCCGATGGGCGCATAACCGCCGCCCAATCCCTTCGCCACCGTCATCAGGTCGGGCACGATGTCTTCCTGCTCGCACGCATGCAAAGTGCCTGTGCGTCCCATGCCGCACATGACTTCGTCGAGGATCAGCAGGATGCCGTGCCGGTCGCAAATGTCGCGAATGCGCCGGAAATACCCCGGCGCCGCAGGCACTGCGCCGAGCGTGGCGCCGACCACCGGTTCGGCGACGAAGGCGATCACATTGTCGGCGCCGAGCTCCAGGATTTTTTCCTCAAGCTGATCGGCCGCGCGCTGCGCATAGGCTTCCTCCGTTTCTTCGGGATGGCGATAGCGATAGGCATAGCACGGATCGATGTAATGCCCCTCCGTCATGATCGGCGCAAACTGCTGGCGTCGCCATGCATTGCCGCCCACTGCGAGCGCCCCCAGCGTATTGCCGTGATAGCTCTGGCGGCGCGCGATGAAATGGCGGCGGCCGGGTTCGCCGCGTTCGACGAAATACTGGCGCGCCATCTTGAGCGCGGCCTCCACCGCTTCGGAACCGCCCGACACCAGGTACACATGCGACATGCCCGGCGGCGCATGCGCGATCAGTTCGTCGCCGAGCGCCTCCGCCGCCTCGGAAGTGAAGAAACCGGTGTGCGCGTAGGCAAGCCAGTCGAGCTGCTCGTGCATTGCGGCGAGCACTTCCGGATGCTGGTGCCCGAGACAGGACACAGCCGCGCCGCCGCTGGCGTCGAGATAACGGCGTCCTTCGCTGTCGATCAGGTAAGGCCCTTCGCCGCCGACAGCGCGCGGATATTGATGATGAATCTGCCGATGCAGTAAATGGGTCATGATGCTCAGACTCCCCGATTGCCTGCCATTGCATGCTCCTTGTGCGGCGCGGGCGCGACGAACGGCGGCGTGGCAAGTTCATGCTGCGACAGGATATGGATCACGCTATGCGGCGTCTCGTCTTCCTCTTCGAAGAAGAATTTCTTTTCGCCGAATGCCGGCACCAGATCGTCCAGCCAGGTCGCTTCGGGATCGAACTTGGCATAGAAGGGCTTGCGCACGAAATCC
>DASVLY010000306.1:0-6851 GCA_036384635.1 Noviherbaspirillum sp.
GGTCCAGCCGAGCTTTTCCTTCGCCTTGGCAGGATCGCCGATCAGCAAATCCACCTCGGCAGGACGATAGAATTTCGGATTCACGCGCACCAGCGTCTTTCCGCTTGCCGCATCCACCGCGGTTTCGTGCTCGCCGCTGCCGCGCCATTCGATCTGGTAATCGGCTGCCTTGAATGCCATGGTGACGAAATCGCGCACGGTCTCGGTGCGATTGGTCGCCAGCACGTAAGTGTCCGGCTCGGCGGCCTGCAGCATGCGCCACATGCCTTCGACATATTCCTTCGCAAAACCCCAGTCGCGCTTGGCATCCATATTGCCCAGTTCCAGCATGTCCAGTTTGCCGAGCCGGATTTTGGCGACCGAGTCGGTGATCTTGCGCGTGACGAATTCGCGCCCGCGCAACGGCGATTCATGATTGAACAGGATGCCGCTGCATCCGAAGATGTCGTACGACTCGCGATAGTTGATCGTGATCCAATGCGCATACAGCTTGGCTACGCCATAGGGGCTGCGCGGATAAAACGGCGTGCTTTCCACTTGCGGGATTGCCTGAACCTTACCGAACATTTCGGAAGTCGATGCCTGATAAAACCGGATGGACGGATCGACGATGCGGATCGCTTCCAGCAGGTTCAACACCCCCACGCCGGTAATCTGCGCGGTGGTTGCCGGCTGATCGAACGACACGCCGACAAAGCTCTGCGCCGCCAGGTTATAGACCTCGGTCGCGCCGGTCGACTGCAGCAGTCGGATGCTTGCGCCCAGATCGGTCAGATCGTATTCCACCAGATGCAGGTTCGGGTGCTTGTCGATTCCCAGTTCTTCGATGCGCCAGAAATTGACCGAACTGGTGCGGCGATACGTGCCGTACACCTTGTAGCCTTTATCCAACAAAAGCTCGGCGAGGTAAGCGCCGTCCTGTCCGGTGATGCCGGTAATAACTGCAATGAGTGCTTTGTTCATTTTCATGAAATTATTGTGTCCTGCCGTATACATCCTCGAAGCGGACGATGTCGTCCTCGCCCAGGTAAGCCCCGCATTGTACCTCGATCAGCGCCAGCTCCGAATCGCCGCCATTGGTCAGCCGATGTTTGTTCCCCGCCGGAATATAAGTCGACTGATTCGCCTGCAATGTAATCGTTTGGTCGCCGTTGATGATTTCGGCAACGCCGGACACGACTACCCAGTGCTCGCTGCGATGATGATGCATCTGCAGCGACAGCGATGCCCCCGGCTTGACCACGATGCGCTTGATCTTGAAACCCGGCCCCTCTTCCAGCACGGTATAAGTTCCCCAGGGGCGGATCACCGTACGATGTGTCCGGTGCGCTTCATGGCCGCTGGCTTTCAACCGGCTGACCACCTGCCGCACTTCCTGGCTCTTGGATTTGTCGGCCACCAGCAAAGCATCGGGTGTGTCGATCACCAGCAGATTGTCGAGACCGATCGCAGCAACCAGCCGGTCCTTGGTTTCGATATGCGTGTTGCGGCTGTCGATGATGATGGTCTGGCAGTTGTTGCTGGTGTTGCCCGCCTCGTCGGCCGGAATGGCGTCGGCCACCGCGCTCCATGCGCCGATGTCGCTCCAGTCGAAATCGCCCGGGATGACCGCGATGTTTTTCGCCTTTTCCATCACCGCGTAATCGATCGAAATGTTTTCCAGCGCTGTAAAGTTCGTAGGAAGCAGCATCTTGTCGCCTTCGGCGCGAGTGGCCTTCCATACCGCGGCGGCGGCATCCAGCAACGCGGGATTGTAGGCGGCAAACGCATCGAGGATGGTACTGGCCTTGAAGCAGAACATGCCACTGTTCCATACGTAATTGCCTTGCGCCAGATAGCGCGCGGCAGTGACGGCATCCGGCTTTTCGACGAAACGCCGCACCATGTTCGCATGCTGGCTGACCCCGTCCCCCATCTCGATATAACCGAAGCCGGTTTCCGGCGCTTTCGGTTTGATACCGAACAGCACCAGGAATCCGTCTTTCGCAAGCGATTCCGCATGTCTGACCGAGGTATAAAACGACGGCGTGTCCTTGATCAGATGATCGGCAGGCAGAACCAGCAGGCAGGCACCGCTTTTCTGCTCCATCGCCCACATCGCCGCCAGTGCGATCGCGGGCGCGGTGTTGCGTCCGGCCGGCTCCAGCAGGTAGTGCGGCTTGACCTCCTGGTCGGCCAGTTCATCACGCGACAGAAAATAGTAATCGCGGTTGGTGACGATCAGCGGAGCCGTATTGCCGGATACCGCCAACGCGCGTTCATGGGTTTGCGTCAGCAGGCTTTTGCCGTCGCCAATACGCATGAACGGCTTCGGATGCGCCTCGCGCGATACGGGCCATAATCGTGTTCCTGCACCGCCGGAGAGAATAATGGGGATCAACATGTCGTCATTTCACAATGGATGTTAAAGGTCGATACTGTACCGGATTTGCAATTTCTCGATTCTGGTTCGCTGTGCCATGGCCTAAAAATCACTCCAGGCACAAGCGTAATGCGTTGTCCCAAGCGGGAAGACGGCAGAACGTGCGCATCAGCCGTTCGCAGGAAAGGACCGAGTTAGACGGCCTTTTCGCGGGCAGCGGATACTCTTGCGTTTCGATCGGCGTTACCACCGGTTTTCGATGTGTTGACTTATGTGCAACAATAGTCTGAGCAAAACCATACCAGGTAGTTTGACCTTGCGCAGTAAGATGATAGACACCGGATTTCGCACGCCACAGGTTCTGATCGATGCCAAGATTGTTGTCACCCGCACATAGACTGGCCACAACATGCGCAGTCGTATCGGCAACGGTGCGGCACCAGGTCGGTGCGCCATGCTGATCGTCAACGATACGCAACTCGTCGCATTCTCGCGCCAGGCGTTGCACGGTCAATAAAAAATTCTTCCCGCGCATGCCGTAGACCCAGCTGGTGCGGAAAATCAGGTGGGGAATACCACTGGCGGCAATCGCCCGTTCGCCGGCCAGCTTGCTGCGCCCATACGCATTGACCGGATTCGGCACGTCGTCCTCCGTATAAGGTCCGCTCTTGCTGCCGTCGAATACATAATCGGTCGAATAATGGATCATCGCCGCGCCCAGCTTTTTCGCCTCTTCCGCCATCACGCCCGGCGCCTCGCCGTTGATGCGCAACGCCAGACCGGCTTCGCTCTCGGCCTGGTCGACGGCAGTATAAGCAGCCGGATTCACAATGAGGTCGGGCCGGATATGGCGTATTACGTTGCGTACGCTGTCGGGATCGGCCAAGTCCATCTGAGCGAGGTCAAGCGCGACGATTTCGCCCAAGCCTTGCAGACTGCGCTCCAATTCGTAGCCGATCTGTCCGCTGCGTCCAGTCAGGAGTATCTTCACGCGAACACCTCGGCGTCAGCGAGCAGCTTGCCGTTGCGGTCCTTGTCCGACAACACCGGCGCACCGGCAATCGGCCACTCGATGCCTATCGCCGGGTCATTCCAGGCAATGCAGCGTTCATATGCCGGCACCCAGTAATCCGTGGTCTTGTACAGGAATTCCGCCGATTCGCCGGTCACTACGAAGCCGTGCGCGAAACCGGGCGGAATCCACATCTGGCGCTTGTTGCCGGCAGAAAGCAGAGTGCCGGTCCATTTGCCGAAGGTGGGCGAACTCTTGCGGATATCGACCGCGACATCGAACACTTCGCCGGCGATCACGCGCACCAGCTTTCCCTGCGGCTGCCGGATCTGGTAGTGCAGCCCGCGCAGCACCTTGTTCTCCGACCTGGAGTGATTGTCCTGCACGAAGCGCACCGGCGCATCGGCGCCGATCAGTTCCATGAAGCGGCGCTCATTGTAGCTTTCAAAGAAAAACCCGCGATCGTCACCGAACACATCCGGCTCCAGGATCACGACATCGGCAATGGCAGTCGGTGCAGGTTTCATCTCAGAATATGGTATCGGTCAGAATGCGCAGCAGATATTGGCCGTATGCACTCTTCTTCAGCGGCTGCGCCAGTTTTTCGAGTTGTTCCGCATTGATATAGCCTTTACGATAGGCGATCTCTTCCGGGCAGGCCACTTTCAAGCCCTGTCGCTTTTCGAGCGTTGCGATGAACTGGCCGGCATCGAGCAGGGATTCATGGGTGCCGGTATCGAGCCATGCCATGCCGCGCCCCATCACTTCGACGTTCAGACTGCCCTGTTCCAGATACGCGCGATTGACGTCGGTGATTTCGAGTTCGCCGCGTGCGGAAGGACGGATGCGCGCAGCGATGTCGCACACCTGCCTGTCGTAGAAATACAGCCCGGTCACCGCATAGTTCGACTTCGGCTGCGCGGGTTTCTCGACGATGGAAAGAGCGCGGCGGTTTTCGTCGAACTCCACCACGCCGTAGCGCTCGGGATCGAGCACGTGGTAAGCGAACACCGTCGCGCCCTGGGTGCGTGACGACGCCATCTGCAGCTTCGCGTCGAACTCGTGTCCGTAGAAGATGTTGTCGCCCAGGATAAGCGCCGACAGGTCGTTGCCGACAAATTCGCGCCCGATGATGAATGCCTGCGCCAGACCGTCCGGAGAAGGTTGCACCGCGTAACTCAGATTGAGCCCCCACTGGCTGCCGTCGCCCAGAAGCTCGCGAAAACGCAGCGTGTCTTCCGGTGTCGAGATCAGCAGAATATCGCGTATTCCGGCCAGCATCAGCACCGAGAGCGGGTAATAAATCATCGGTTTGTCGTACACCGGCAGCAACTGCTTGGAAACCGACGTGGTGACCGGATACAGCCTCGTGCCTGAACCTCCGGCCAGGATGATGCCCTTGCGGTTGCCTGTCATGACGATGATTCCTGCGCACGGTCACGCTGGCCATAGAGGGTGTGATGAACTGGTTTAGGGGTCGCGCAGCCCCAGGAACAGGTCGAATGCAAGGCGCGGCGACGCGGCGTAGCGGTGCTACGGCAAGGAGCCGCAACACCGCAAGCGACCTGTTCCTGGGGCTGCCCAGAGGGTTCGGGCGAGAAGGGCGCATTGCGGCGTTGCGGCGCTTGCACAGGGGGCCACCCTGTGCGGCGCGCCGCGCCTTGCACTGCATCCCTTCTCGCCCGAACGCGACCCCTAAACCAGTTCATCACACCCTCTAATTCTTTTCGACCCATTTCAGATAGCTGCCGGATTGCACATCGCGCACCCAGTCCTGGTTATCCAGATACCATTGCACGGTCTTCCGAATCCCGCTGTCGAAGCTCTGTGCCGGCTTCCAACCCAGTTCGCGCTCGATCTTGCCGGCGTCGATCGCGTAGCGCCGGTCATGCCCCGGCCGGTCTTTCACGAACGTGATGAGGTCACGGTAGCTGCCAGCCCGGGGCGCGAGATGATCCAGAATATCGCACAGCGTATGAACCACCTCCAGGTTGGTCTTCTCATTCCAACCGCCGATATTGTAAGTTTCCCCCGGCCGGCCATCCTGCAACACGCGGCGCACCGCGGTGCAATGGTCACCCACATACAACCAGTCGCGCACATTCCGGCCATCGCCGTAAATCGGCAACGGCTTGCCGGCGAGCGCATTGGCGATCATCAACGGAATCAGCTTCTCCGGAAAATGATAAGGCCCGTAATTGTTCGAGCAGTTGGTGGTCAGCGTCGGCAATCCATAAGTATGGCGATAGGCGCGCACCAGGTGGTCGGACGCCGCCTTGGATGCGGAATACGGACTGTTCGGCGCATAAGCGGTGGTTTCGGTAAACGGCAGATCGTTCGGACCGAGCGATCCGTACACCTCATCGGTAGACACATGCAGGAAGCGGAACGCATTGCGTCCGGCTTCGGCCATGCCGGCAAAGTACGCGCGTACCGCCTCCAGCAGACTGAACGTGCCATTGATATTGGTCGTGACAAACTCGATGGGACCGTGAATCGAACGGTCCACATGGCTCTCCGCGGCGAAATGCACGATCGCGCGCGGCTTATGGATGGCCAGCAGTGCGTTCACCAAGGCCATGTCGCAGATATCGCCATGCACAAAAATATGGCGTGGGTCCAGCCGCAGCGACGACAGGTTGTTCAAATTGCCGGCATAGGTCAGCTTATCGAGATTAACGATCTCTTCGTCCGACTGCGCCAGCCAGTCCAGAACAAAATTCGATCCGATAAAACCCGCCCCGCCCGTGACTAAAATCATGCAAATATCCCGTAGGCGATATGACTATTGAGTAAGTTCATGATTTTACGCGATATGCATTGCCAAAACCTTACGTTCAGGCGGTATTAAAACAGGAATTTACTTACTTATAAGTAAATATAGGTAAATGTTTGTTACCGAATTAGCTGTCCAGCAATTCCTGCACTCAACCTTACCTGCAATACCGCTTCTTGTTTTGAGACAATAGCGGTTTATTTCATTCAATCCATATCGATTCATGAGCACCTACGCTATCGGCGATCTGCAGGGATGCCGTTCGAAACTGGTCGAATTGCTGGAGCGGATTCAAGCCATCGACGCCAACTCCCGCTTTGTTTTCGTCGGCGACCTGGTCAACCGCGGACCGGCTTCATTGGCAACCCTGAGAGAAGTGCGTGCGCTCGGCGAGCGTGCACAGGCGCTGTTGGGCAACCACGACCTGCACCTGCTGGCGGTCGCCCACAATATCCGCAGGCAGCACGCATCCGACACGCTGAACGACATCCTGAATGCGCCGGACCGCGACGAATTGCTGGACTGGCTGAGAAATCGCCCGCTGGCGCTGTTCGACAATGGCCATCTGCTGGTGCACGCAGGCGTGCTGCCGCAGTGGACCGCACAGCGGACAATGGCGCTTGCGCATGAGGTGGAAACGGTGCTGCGCGGCCCCGACTGGGTGGATTTCCTGCGACAAATGTACGGCGACCAACCCGCGC
>DASVLY010000307.1:0-5399 GCA_036384635.1 Noviherbaspirillum sp.
CAGCAGCGCTCTTCTGGCCTGCGCACCATACTGGGTATCGACCAAATGGTTGAATGTCTCTTCAGCCCTGTCCAGGAGCCCTGCTTTCAGGTAGTCCTGACCAAGTTCATACTGCGAATGCACTTGGTGTTCCTGAGGCAGGTCAGGACGCGCAAGCAAGTTCTGATGCACGCGGATTGCACGCTCGATTTCGCCACGACGGCGAAACAAGTTGCCGAGCGCGAAATGCAATTCCACCGTTTCGGGATCGAGCTTGACGATTTCAATAAATGCATCGATCGCCTTATCCGGCTGCTCATTCAACAAGAAGTTGAGGCCCTTGAAATACCCGCGTGGCAGGCTGCGCGATTCCGACAATAACTGTTTGATATCGACGCGCGCGGCAATCCAGCCGAGAGCGAAAAAAATTGGGATTCCAAGCAACCACCAGGTTTCGAATTCCATGCCGTCTTCGTATTGTTATCGTAAATAGCAAATGCTCATTTGTTGACGACCCCGTCAGGCTGCGGTGGCTGCATTCGTGCCAACTGCTGTGCTTTCTGGTCCTGCTGCATGCTCGCGATCGTTTTTTTATGTTTGAATAGATCGCGACGATGACGAAAAACAGTCGGGATCATTGCCAGTATGCCGAGTGCAGTACCGCCAACGAAGAATGCAAGCAACAACAGGACCAGCGGTGCACGGACTTCGTAATCGAAAAAGAAGTGCAATGCGACTTCATGCGTATTCTTTAATGCAAAACCGAAGTACACGATGAAGAGAATGACTGCAACAATTCTATAGAGGATTTTCAAGCGACAACCTCCTGATAAAACCGGAATTGTACGTGAAACGAAGTTTCAGTGAAGGTTAGAGGGTGTTATGAACTGGTTTGCCCCCCTCTAAGCAGCTTTAGCTGAGGCAAAAACTAAAAAAACGGCATCCGAAGATGCCGTTTTGATTTCATGCAGATAACTTAGTCTTCCTTGATCGGTTGCCCGACCATCGCGTCCACCCGCTCGCGCAATTCCTTACCGGGCTTGAAGTGCGGCACCCGTTTTTCCGGCACCATCACCTTGTCGCCCGATTTCGGGTTGCGCCCGATACGCGGCGGACGGCTATTCAAGGCAAAGCTGCCAAAACCACGAATTTCGATGCGCTGACCGTTCGACAGCGCATCGGCCATCGCATCGAGTATGGTTTTGACCGCGAAATCCGCATCCTTTGCAACCAGTTGCGGATAAAGCTCAGCCAGGCGTGCAATCAGCTCCGACTTTGTCATTGATGACTCGATACCTTATTGCTTGTTGTCGAGCTTTGCTTTCAGCAGTGCGCCCAGGCTGGTCGTGCCGGAAGCAGCAGCGGAGTCAGCTGACATCTTCTGCATCGCCTCTTGGGTGTCGGCATTGTCCTTGGCCTTGATCGACAGCTGAATGCCGCGTGCCTTGCGGTCGATGTTGATCACCATAGCTTCAATCTTGTCGCCGACCTTCAGGTGCGTACCAGCATCTTCCACGCGGTCACGGGAAATTTCGGAAGCGCGCAGATAGCCTTCGACTTCATCGGACAACTGGATCACAGCGCCCTTCGACTCGACCGACTTGACAGTGCCGCTGACAATAGCACCCTTGTCGTTGATCGCAGCGTAGTTGTTGAACGGATCGCCTTCGAGCTGCTTGACGCCCAGCGAAACGCGCTCGCGCTCGACATCGATCGCCAGAACGACGGCTTCCAGCTCGTCGCCCTTCTTGAACTTGCGCACGGCTTCTTCGCCCGGCTCAGTCCAGGACAGATCGGACAGGTGCACCAGACCATCGATGTTGCCCGGCAGGCCGATGAACACGCCAAAGTCGGTGATCGATTTGATCGCACCCTTGACCTTGTCGCCCTTCTTGTGGCTCATCGCAAAGTCATCCCACGGATTCGGCTTGCACTGCTTCATGCCGAGGGAGATACGGCGACGCTCTTCGTCGATTTCCAGAACCATGACTTCGACTTCGTCACCCAACTGGACAACCTTGTTCGGAGCGACGTTCTTGTTGGTCCAGTCCATTTCGGACACGTGCACCAAGCCTTCGATGCCCTGTTCGACTTCCACGAACGCGCCGTAGTCGGTCAGGTTGGTGACCTTGCCGAACAAGCGGGTGCCTTGCGGGTAGCGACGGGACAAGCCGGTCCACGGATCGTCACCGAGCTGCTTGACGCCGAGGGATACGCGGTTCTTTTCCTGATCGTACTTGAGGACCTTGGCAGTGATTTCCTGACCGACGGAAAGCACTTCCGACGGGTGACGCACGCGGCGCCATGCGAGGTCGGTGATGTGCAACAGGCCGTCGATACCGCCCAGATCAACGAACGCGCCGTAGTCGGTGATGTTTTTGACGACACCGGTAACGATGGTGCCTTCCTTCAGGGTTTCCATCAGCTTCGCACGCTCTTCGCCCATGGACGCCTCGATGACGGCGCGGCGCGACAGCACAACATTGTTGCGCTTGCGGTCGAGCTTGATGACCTTGAATTCCATGGTCTTACCTTCGTACGGCGTGGTGTCCTTCACCGGACGGGTGTCGACCAGAGAACCCGGGAGGAATGCACGGATGCCATTGGTCAGAACGGTCAGACCGCCCTTGACCTTGCCATTGACGGTGCCGGTCACGATTTCGCCGGACTCCATCGCCTTTTCCAGCGCGAGCCACGAAGCGAGACGCTTGGCCTTGTCGCGCGACAGGATGGTATCGCCGAAACCGTTTTCCAGCGACTCGATCGCAACGGAGATGAAGTCACCGACATTGACTTCGAGTTCGCCGCTGTCGTTCTTGAATTCTTCGATAGGAATGAATGCTTCGGATTTCAGGCCGGCGTTGACGACCACGAAGTTGTAGTCAACACGAACGACTTCAGCCGAAATCACTTCACCGGAACGCATGTCCTGACGGGTCAGGGACTCCTCGAACAGGGCTGCAAAGCTTTCGGCACCGGTAGATTGTTGTTGCGCAGTAGACATAAAATTGAAAAGATTTGCCAGCAATAATCGTGCTCGGGTGATTACATGCTGGGTTAGGTTTATCAACACCCGGCAAGGCCTTGCACCAAGCCGGGCACCAATCGCACTACAAAACAGCGTTGTGTTTTACGCGTATTTTTTCACTGCCGCATACCACTGAAGCACTTGGGCGACCGCCTCATCGGCTGTCATATCGGAAGTATCCAGCAAATACGCCCCTTTCGCAGGTTTCAACGGCGCGATCACGCGATTCGAATCACGCTCATCCCGCTCTCTCAAATCTTCGAGAAGGTTTTTCATATTAGCAGGAAAACCCTTCTCAATCAATTGCTTATAGCGTCTTTCCGCACGTGCTTCAACGCTTGCGGTGAGGAATACCTTCAACGTAGCCTGCGGAAAAATAACGGTGCCCATATCGCGGCCATCGGCGACCAACCCCGGCGTACGCCTGAAACCAAGCTGCAGGCTAACCAATGCATGCCGTACTGTTGGCAATGCAGCAATTTTTGATGCTGTATTTCCGATTTCCTCCGCCCGGATAGTATTCGTCACATTCTCGTTGGCGAGCCACACTTCATCGCCAACGAATTTGCACGGCAGTTTTTCCGCCAGTTTGGCCAGCGCATGCTCATCGTTCAGCGGAACCTGATGACGTAGCACGGACAATGCGGTCAGCCGATACAAGGCACCGGAGTCCAGATAGTGAAAGCGCAGATGCTCCGCAATGCGGTGCGCGACGGTTCCTTTGCCGGAGGCCGTCGGGCCGTCAATGGTGATAACTGGAATGGCATGTGCATTCATGGTTGAGACTCGAGAACAACACGCTCAAAACAAATTGTTCTGCGCAATTTTTGTGAATGCATCGAAATAATCGGGAAAAGTCTTGGCAACACATTTCGGATCGTTAATCCGGATCGCATTCCCTTTGCGCGCGGCACCATCCAGCGAGGCGAGCGAGAAGCACATTGCCATGCGGTGATCATCATAGGTATCGATTGTCGCCGCCTGGATCTGTTCGGGCGGCGACACGCGCAAATAATCCGCGCCCTCCTCAACGCTCGCACCGAGCTTGCGCAATTCAACAGCCATCGCAGCAATACGGTCGGTTTCCTTCACGCGCCAGCTGCCAATGTTGCGCAGGGTGCTGGGGCCTTCTGCATAGAGCGCGGCCACCGCGATCGTCATCGCGGCATCGGGGATATGGTTGAAATCGGCATCGATCGCTTTCAGCGCGCCGTTCGATTTCGCCTCGATCCAGTTGTCGCCCATCGTGATAGCAGCACCCATCTTCTCCAGCGATTCGACAAAGCGCACATCACCCTGAATACTGTCGCGGCCGACGCCTTCGACCCGTACAGGCCCGCCTCCAATCGCGCCGGCAGCCAGGAAATAGGAAGCGGACGATGCATCGCCTTCAACGTGTATCGAACCCGGGCTCACATACTTCTGCCCGGCCTCGATTGTGAACGATTGCCAGCCATTGCGCAGGACCGTGACGCCAAAGCGGCGCATCAGGTTCAGCGTGATCTCGATGTACGGCTTGGAGATGAGTTCACCAACCACATCAATCGTGACCGCATGGTCACGTGCCATCAAGGGCGCAGCCATCAGGAGCGCAGTCAAGAACTGGCTCGACACATTGCCCTTGACCTGCATGCAATGCTTATGGATGTTGCCGCGCTGAATATGCAGCGGAGGATAGCCGTGCTGTCCAGTGTAGTCGATGCGAGTGCCGATTGCATTCAATGCATCGACCAGATCGCCGATCGGGCGCTCATGCATGCGGGACACGCCATGGAGCGTGTAATCGCCGCCAATGACGGCCAGCGCAGCGGTTAGTGGCCGGATTGCGGTGCCGGCGTTGCCCATGAAAAGATCGGCCTGATGCACCGGTAAAGTGCCGCCCATACCATGCACCGTGTATTGCTGCGACTCGCCGGCCTTCTCCCATTTGACGCCGAGTTTTTGCAACGCCATCAGCATCACATGCGTGTCATCGGATGCGAGCAGGTCATGAATTTCGGTTGTGCCCTGAGCCAGCGCGGCAAGCAGCAGCGTGCGGTTGGAAATGCTCTTCGAGCCGGGCAGGCGCACTGTGCCTTGTGCATGGATCGCCGGCTGTAAATCAAGGTGATGGGGGTAGTGCTTCATTAATCTCCGCCTTGTTTGTTCTGCTGTTCCGCCGCCTCGATGGTACGAACCCAGTTCTGCCGCGCGCGCTGCGCATTGGCATAGACCTCTTCAAGTGCCGCGCCATTGGCTTGGGCGAGCAGGCCGCGCAGCTGCGTCAGCTGCGCCATATAGGCATCCAGTTCACCGAGCAGCGCCGCTTGGTTTGCGAGTGAAATGTCGCGCCACATCTCCGGCGACGAGCCGGCAATGCGCGTGAAATCGCGGAATCCGCTTGCCGCATACT
>DASVLY010000308.1:0-6160 GCA_036384635.1 Noviherbaspirillum sp.
GCCTCAAACGCTGAAGGTGCAAGGTAGACGCCGAGTTCCAGCATCGCGTGGAAGAATGCATTGAATTTGTCCTTGTCGCAGGCCATCACCTGGGCATAGGTGTCGGGCACACTTTCGGCAAAATACAGGCCGAACATGCCGCCGACCGCATCGGCGCAGAAAGCGATGCCGGCTGCTTTCGCCGCGGCGGAAAGGCCTCGCACCAGTTTGGCCGTTTGCGCTGACAACGACTCGTAAAAGCCCGGCGCCTGGATCAGTTTCAAGGTCGCCATGCCGGCTGCGACCGCGACCGGATTGCCGGATAGCGTGCCGGCCTGATAGACGGGGCCGAGCGGCGCGAGATGTTTCATCAAGTCCTTGCGTCCGCCGAATGCAGCCACCGGCATGCCGCCGCCGATCACTTTGCCCATCACCGTCAGGTCCGGCGTGATGTCGTACATTCCTTGCGCACCATGCAGGCCGACGCGGAAGCCGCACATCACCTCATCGAAAATCAGCACCGTGCCATGCTGTGTGCACAGGCGGCGCATCGTCTGCAGGAACTCAGGCGTTGCGCGCACCAGGTTCATGTTGCCGGCAACCGGCTCGACGATCACGCATGCGATCTGGCTGCCCAGTGTGGTGAACACGTCTTCCAGTTGCTGCGCATTGTTGTAGTCGAGCACCAGCGTATGTTTCGCAATATCTTCCGGCACGCCGGCCGATGTCGGATTGCCGAAGGTAAGCAGTCCGCTGCCGGCTTTTACCAGCATCGAATCCGCATGGCCGTGATAGCAGCCTTCGAACTTGACGATCTTGTCGCGGCCGGTAGCACCGCGTGCCAGACGCAACGCGCTCATCGCCGCTTCTGTACCGGAGGAAACCAGGCGCACCTGCTCGACCGACGGCAGGATACGGCAGATTTCCTCGGCCATCTCGATTTCACCCTCGGTCGGCGCACCGAACGAGAGTCCGCGCGCAGCTGCTTCCTGTACTGCCCTGATGACGTCCGGATGTGCATGGCCGACGATCATCGGTCCCCACGAACCGATGTAATCGATATAGCGTTTATCATCCGCATCCCAGAAATGGGGGCCGTCGGCGCGGGTGATGAAACGCGGCGTGCCGCCGACCGAGCGGAAAGCGCGAACCGGCGAATTGACGCCGCCCGGTGTGCTCAGTTGCGCGCGGGCGAAAAGGGTGTCGTTCCTGGAGGTCATACAAAGAAAGAGAGTGAGAAGGGGAGATTATTTATCCGAGGCGGTGTCCGGTTCGCGCGCCCAGAAATAGCGGTCCGGCGTCAGCTTGCCCATGCCCAGCCGATGCGCATTGGCCAGCGCCGTATGGGTGAATTCCTGCGCCTCGAACACCGCTTCCGGGACATCGACGCCGTTGGCGAGCATTGCCGCAATGGCCGCCGATAGCGTGCTGCCGGCACCGCTGAATGAGCCGGGCAGGCGCTGCCAGCTATCCTGGCGTAGCAGGCCGGAGTTGTCGAACAGCGTGTTGGCGACATCCTGTACTCCGCTCTGTGTTCCGGTGACAAATACATATTCACAGCCCATGTCGATCAGGCGCATCACGTCCAGCGGCATCGCATCGTCGCCGGAGGGCTCGCGCCAGGTTTCGGCCAGACGCGACAGTTCTACCGTCGATGTCAGAAATAGCGTGGTTTGCGGAATCAGCAGCTCGCGGATCGCGACCAGCATGTCTTCCCCGTCGGGGCCCTGGTCCGGGATCGTCGAGATGAACGGGTCCAGGATCAGCGGTATGTCCGGGTAATCGGACACGATTTCTGCGATCACCGTCACGTTTTCGATGCTGCCCGGCGCGCCGACCTTGAATGCCGCAACCGGCATATCTTCCAGCACCACGCGCGCCTGGTCGGTTACCCAGTCGGCGTCGATGATCTGTGCATCCTCGATGCGCGCGGTATCGCCGATCAGGATCGATGTCACCACCGACAGTCCGTGGCAGCCCATCGCAGCGAATGAGGCGAGGTCGGCCTGGATGCCGACCGCGCCGGTCGGATCGGTTGCGCCGAAGGTCAGGATCAGGGGAGAAGTTTGGTTTTGCACGGCTGGTAGATTAAGATATCCAACTTTGCATTTTACTTGATTGAAGGGCAGTCAACCGTGGGTAATAGTGAAACGAAGCTGGAAGCAAAACAGGGATTCAAGACGTGGATGTGCCTGATTTGCGGTTGGATTTATGACGAAGAGGCCGGCTTGCCGGAAGAGGGGATTGCTCCCGGCACACGTTGGGAGGATGTGCCGATGAACTGGACCTGTCCGGAGTGTGGCGCACGCAAGGAAGACTTCGAGATGGTCGCCATTTGATTGGTCGTGCGAATCCGAAAAAATGTAATTTTAGTAATTTCGCGTAAAAGCCACATCGGCCAAAAGCAGGGATGAGAGGCTTGTTTGAATGCATCTTGCTTTTTTTTATGGTTGGGTCGTATATTGGGCGGAAGTTTAATGAGATTACGTCATGACAACATCACTGGATAAAGCCGGTCTCAAGATCATGGTGATCGACGATAGCAGCACGATTCGCCGCTCCGCCGAAATCTTCTTGGGACAGGCTGGCTATCAAGTCGTCCTCGCCGATGACGGTTTTGACGCCCTTGCCAAAATGAATGATCACAAGCCGGCGTTGATCTTTTGCGACATCCTGATGCCGCGGCTCGATGGTTATCAAACCTGCGCCCTGATCAAGAAAAGCGCGAAATTCCATGCGACGCCGGTGATCATGTTGTCCTCCAAGGACGGGCTGTTTGACCGCGCACGCGGCGCGATGGTCGGTTCCGATGCTTATCTCACCAAACCTTTTACCAAGGACAGCCTGCTCAAGACGGTGCGCGAACACACCGCTGCTGCGCTTTCCAAGTAATTTTCCCGATCTGAAGGTCCACGATGCCGATCCAAAAAATTCTTGTGGTTGACGACTCTCCAACCGAACGCTATTTCCTTACTGATATTTTGGTCAGGAACGGATTTTCCGTTTCGACCGCCGAGAGCGGCGAGGAGGCGCTGCTGAAAGTAAAAACCGACAAGCCGCAACTGATCCTGATGGATGTCGTCATGCCCGGTCAGAACGGTTACCAGATTACCCGCGCGATTGCGAAGGATCCGGAAACGCAGAATGTGCCGATCATTATCTGCACCAGCAAGGGCCAGGAAACCGACCGCATATGGGGGCTGCGCCAGGGCGCGCGCGACTATATCGTCAAGCCGGTGGACCCGCAGGAACTGCTGTCGAAAATCGCCGCGCTCGGCTAGGTTCTCCATGACCCGCCCTACCTCGGATCTCGCAACCGAAATCGCGCCTCAATCGCAGGATCACGGCTCCCGCCGCATTCGTTTGCGCGAATTCCAGGCACAGCTGGTTGAACGCATGCAGGCAGTCAGCAGCGGTGCGCAGACCCAAGCCAGCCAGCTCGGCGTCATGATAGGGCAAAGCCGCTGGTTGTTGAACCTGCAGGAAGCGGGCGAGATCGCGTCGGTGGGAGCCATTACGCCAGTGCCGCTGACCCAAGACTGGTATCTTGGATTGACCAATATCCGCGGCAACCTGATCAGCGTGATTGACCTCGCGCGTTTTCGCGGCATGCCGCTTACCCCGGTCGACAAGGAAAGCCGCATTGTCGCCTTTGCGCCGGCACTCGGATTCAATAGCGGTTTACTGGTGTCGCGAGTGATGGGCTTGCGTAACGTAAGGGAAATGCAATTGCTGCCGCAGGTCGATTCCGTCACTTGGGCGTCGCAGCGCTACGCTGATCGCGAGGACCAGGTGTGGACTGAACTCAATCTATCTTTAATCGTGCAGGACCCGCAGTTTTTGCATGTTGGTCTGTAAGCCGTTGACGATCGGCTGCCCATAATAATCATCAGGAGAGTCAGTAATGGCGTTTAAGTTATCGTTCTTTTCCAAAGGTGCAAAGGAAGGGGCTGTCGAGGATGCAGTCATGGTGAGACAGGAGGCTGCTGCCAATGACCAGGCATCCGCCGCCATCATGGCGCTGGTGCAAGGCGGGCAGAATGCGAGTGCAAAGGCTGCGTCCGGGCGCAATCCGAATGCGACTTTCATTGGTGATGCCCTGCAAAAGACGGGTGATATCCGCTTGCCGCTGATCGGAAAAATGCCGCTGGAGGAGCAGGTGCGTATCCTGCTGAGCATGCTTGGCGGCTCGCTGGTGCTGGGGGCAACTTTCGTGTGGATCAACTCTTCCCATTCGATCCTGGCGTCGACCCAGACCCAGATCGCCGGTGACGCGCTGATGCACTCGCAGCGTATCGGTAAAGCGACGCCTAACGCGATTCAAGGCAACACGGAAGCGTTCAAACAACTTGAGGAAAGCCGCAAGGAACTCACCCGCGACTTGCTCGTGCTGTCCAAGGGCGGCGATTACCAGGGCCGCGCAATCGATGCGCCGAATGCGCATATGGGATCGGTGCTGAAGGAGACCGAGAAGCTCTGGAGCCATTCCGACAAGGCGGCCGAGACGATCCTGAAGCTGAAAAAGGAATTGACCGGTTTCGGCAGGACGCTGCAAAAACTGAACACCATGTCCCCGATATTGCTGGAGCTGACTGAACAGATCTCCATGTTGAAGGCGCAGGCCGGCGCAACGCCGCGCGAGATTTCAGCCGCCGGTCAACTGGTGATGCTGACCCAGCGGCTGGGACGCAACGCGAACGAATTCCTGACCTCCGAAGGTGTGAATCCGGAAACGGCATTCTTGCTTGGCAAGGATACCAACACTTTCCGAGATATCACCGAGGGGTTTCTGAACGGCAGCGAGGTGCTGCGCCTGGTCGCTACCAAGGATGTGGATACGCGTGAAAAATTGACCGAGCTGAAAAGTGCGTTCGATGAATACCAGCAGTTGGTGGCAATCATTCTCGGCAACCTGCAAAACTTCACTGCGGCCAAAAAGTCCGAGCAGCTGATCTTCGCCGAGAACGAAACGCTCAAGCAGCGCATCGCCGATCTGCAGAAATCCTATCGTGCAGAAGAAGATTCGCTGCATTGGTCGTTCTGGCTGATGATAGGCTGTGCCGGACTGGCGCTGATGTCTGCAATCGGCATTACGCTGGTGCTGTTGCTGGATGGCCGCAATCGCACCAAGGAAGCGGATCAGCGCCGCCAGGAAGCGGAGGAACAGCGTCTGCAGGCGTTGCGCCAGGAAGAGGAAGCCAAGCGCGCGAACGATCAGAACCAGGCGGCGATTTTGCGCTTGATGAACGAATTGCAGGAAGTGGCGGACGGTGACCTGACAGTACAGGCGACGGTGTCGGAAGACATTACCGGCGCAATCGCCGACTCGGTCAACTACACGGTGGAAGAACTGCGCGGCCTTGTAGGCCGTGTGACGAAAACCGCGGAGCAGGTGACTTCCGCATCGAACCAGGCGCAGAACATTTCGAATGAACTTCTGGTTGCATCGCAGAGGCAATCGCGCGAGATCCAGGAAACCGGCCAGGCGGTACTGGAAATGGCGGTGCAGATTACCGACGTGTCCAAGTCCGCCAATGAATCCGCCGAGGTGGCGCGTCAGTCGGTGGGTGCAGCCGAGCAGGGCACGAGAGCAGTGGAAGACGCGATCAAGGGCATGAATGAAATCCGCGAGCAGATCCAGGAAACCTCGAAGCGGATCAAGCGTCTTGGCGAGTCCTCGCAGGAGATCGGCGAAATCACCGAACTGATTTCCGACATTACCGAACAGACCAACGTGCTGGCGCTGAACGCCGCGATACAGGCAGCGTCGGCGGGCGAAGCCGGCCGCGGCTTCTCGGTGGTTGCGGAAGAGGTGCAGCGCCTGGCGGAGCGCTCCGGCGAGGCGACCAAGCAGATCGGCGCGCTGGTGCGCACGATTCAGACCGATACTCACGACGCAGTGGCTGCGATGGAAAAATCGACGCAGGGCGTGGTCGAAGGAGCAAGGCTGTCCGATGCGGCTGGCGCCGCGCTGTCGGAGATCCGCAGCGTGTCGAACCGCCTGGCTGATCTGATCCAGAGCATTTCCGCCGCAACCGAACAGCAAGCCACATCCGCCAACGGCGTGGCGCAAAACATCCAGAACATCCTGACAGTGACCGAGCAGACGCAGCAAGGTACGCAGCAGACCGCGCAGTCGATTCGCGAATTGTCCAAACTGGCCGAAGAGCTCAAGAACTCG
>DASVLY010000309.1:0-1811 GCA_036384635.1 Noviherbaspirillum sp.
AATTCCAATGTTTCCACGCTGACGGATTCCTGCGCTGCTGGCGGTTCATCCAGGAGCGACAGCGGCGGCAGATTGGTATCGGGCAGATCGGCAAACAGCGATACTTGCCGTTCCTTTTCGACGCGTTCCGATTTCGGCACCGCGACCACCTGCGGCTCGATGCGAATCGGCGGCGCCTCGACCACCTTCGCGCGCTCCTGCACCACGACTTCCTCGCGTTTGACGGCGGCAGCCTGGCCGATCTTGCGGTCTTCACGTTCAGTGTACAAATCGCGAATGAACCTGACGCCATCCTCGATGAGGCCGCCCACACGTTCGGCGACCGCCAGCCATGACACATGAAAGAACAGGGAAAAACCGACCCCGAACAGCAACAGCAAGAACAGAGTCGCGCCGGTAAACCCAAATGCGCTTTGCGCGCCGCCGCCGATCAGCTCGCCCAGCACGCCGCCGGGCACGCGCGGCAATTGTGCCTTCAGCGTATACAGGCGCAGATATTCGATTGCAACGCTGCCGGTCAACATCAGCACGAAACCGATCGCGCGTATCCACACCTCATGATGATGTTCCGGTTCGAGTTCCTTCTGGAACAGGAAGCGGTGGGACAGCCGCCGATAGCCGGCCCACACCGAACGCAGCAGGAACACGCAACACCACCAGGCAGAGAGGCCGAAGATGAAAAGCATCAGATCGGCCAGCCAGGCGCCGATGCGCCCACCCCAGTTATGCAGTTGCGGCACCACCGCCGCATGCGACCAGCCCGGATCTGCTTTCGAATAGGTCAAAAAGATCAGGATGAGGTACACCGTCGCGGCCGTCAGCGCAAACCAGCGCGCTTCGGACAGCAGGCGCACCAGGCGATTTGGCAGTGGAGTTTCCGGCGTCGGGTTGGTATTGCGTGTATAAGCTTGGGCTGTTCGGGTCATGACTCTTGCTGGATTTGATTACACGCCTGTACGCGAGCGGCGGCCAGCCTCGCGACGCATGTTCGTCTATAATCTTAACCAGTTTTTTCGGGTGCAATACCGATGCAGTTGAAATTTTGTCCTTTGGAGACATATACATCGCATAGCCCTTCGTCCTGTCGAGCTTCCTCGCCTTTCACCTACTAACCTTTATTCCCTCCACATACTGCTATGGCTAACACCAAACATGCTCACGTTCTGATTATCGGTTCCGGCCCGGCCGGCTACAGCGCAGCGGTCTATGCAGCGCGCGCCAACCTGAAACCCGTGCTGATCACCGGTGTCGAGCAAGGCGGCCAACTGATGACCACTACCGATGTCGAAAACTGGCCCGGCGACCCGATGGGCGTGCAAGGCCCGGAGCTGATGCAGCGCCTGCTGCAGCATGCGGAGCGTTTTAACACCGAAATCATCTTCGACTATATTCATACCGCGAAGCTGAATGAAAAGCCGATCCGCCTGATGGGCGATTCCGGCGAATACACCTGCGATGCGCTGATCATCGCCACCGGCGCTTCCGCGCAATACCTCGGCCTGCCGTCGGAAGAAGCATTCATGGGCAAGGGCGTATCGGCCTGCGCAACCTGCGACGGCTTCTTCTACAAGGGGCAGGAAGTGGCAGTGATCGGCGGCGGCAATACCGCCGTCGAGGAAGCGCTGTACCTGGCAAACATCGCGAGTAAAGTCACGTTAGTGCACCGTCGCAACAAATTCCGGGCCGAGCCCATCCTGGTCGATCGCCTGATGGCAAAGGTCGCAGAAGGCAAGATCGAGCTCAGGCTCGACCATACGCTCGACGAGGTAACCGGTGACGATAGCGGCGTCACCGGCATCAACATCAAGTCC
>DASVLY010000310.1:0-8787 GCA_036384635.1 Noviherbaspirillum sp.
CCGAACGGGCGCCGCACCTGGGGCCACAGCATGCTGATCGATCCGTGGGGCGAAGTCAAAGCGGTGTTGCCCGAGGGCGAGGGCGTTGTCGTCGGCGATATCGAACCGCATCATCTGCATTGTGTCCGGGAAAGCTTGCCGGCATTAAAACACCGCAGGTTGTGATTGCAAAAGTTCTCTCCTGTAACTGGTCTCGCGCATGCGGACATGCGCGAGACAAATGTTCTACAATCTATTCATCCTAATTCAACTCACTTCGCGGATCTTCGTCACGGAAGGCAAACATCATGAATCTGTTCGAACCCAATCTCCAGACCCTTGCGCAGGCGCGCGATGTGTTGCTGTCCCCCTTTGGCTTGGATGAATCCAAACTGACGAAGGCGCTGGGCGAAATTTTCACGCATCGCGTCGATTACGCCGACCTGTATTTCCAGTTCACCAAGAGCGAGGACTGGAGTCTTGAAGAGGGCATCGTCAAGACCGGCAGTTTTTCGATCGACCAGGGTGTCGGCGTGCGTGCGGTATCGGGCGACAAGACCGCGTTTTCCTATTCGGACGAGATTTCCGAGCGCGCATTACTGGAAGCTGCGGCCGCTACGCGCACCATTGCACGCCAGGGCTCGGGCAAGGTGAAAGTGGCGTCATCGATCCAGACAGTCGGCGGGCGTTCACTGTATCTGCCCAATGACCCGCTGGCTTCGCTCGATGCAACCGAAAAAGTAAAACTGCTGGAAAAGATCGAACGCATCGCGCGCGCGAAGGATCGGCGCGTGGTGCAAGTGATGGCTGGTCTGGCGAGTGAATATGACGTGGTGCTGGTAGTGCGCAGCGACGGTGTGCTGGCGGCGGATATCCGTCCATTGGTGCGCATGTCCATTACCGTGATCGCCGAGCAGAACGGTCGGCGCGAAATCGGCTCCAGCGGCGGCGGCGGACGCTATAACTACGGTTATTTCACCGATGAATTGCTGGAACGGTATGCCAGCGAAGCGGTCAATTCCGCCCTTGTGAATCTCGATGCGCGCCCGGCACCGGCAGGGACGATGACCGTGGTGCTGGGACCGGGTTGGCCCGGCGTGCTGCTGCATGAAGCGGTCGGTCACGGTCTTGAGGGCGACTTCAACCGTAAGGGGTCGAGCACCTTCTCCGGACGCATCGGCGAGCGCGTCGCAGCCAAGGGTGTCACCGTCGTGGATGACGGCACTCTCGCCAATCGTCGTGGCTCGCTCAATATCGATGATGAAGGCAATCCGACACAGTGCACGACGCTGATCGAGGACGGCATCCTGAAAGGCTACATTCAGGATACGATGAACGCGCGCCTGATGAAAATGGCGGTAACCGGCAATGCGCGGCGCGAATCGTATGCTCATTTGCCTATGCCGCGCATGACCAATACCTACATGCTGGCCGGGGACAAGAACCCGGCGGAGATTATCGCGTCGGTGAAGAACGGTTTGTATGCGGTGAACTTCGGGGGCGGCCAGGTCGACATTACTAACGGCAAGTTCGTGTTTTCCGCCAGCGAAGCATACATGATCGAGGATGGCAAGGTGACTTATCCAGTCAAAGGCGCGACCTTGATCGGCAATGGGCCGGAGGTGTTGAATCGCGTGTCGATGATCGGGAATGACATGCGGCTCGATAGCGGCATCGGCGTGTGCGGCAAGGAAGGGCAGAGCGTGCCTGTCGGTGTCGGCCAGCCCACATTGCGGATCGATGGGGTGACGGTTGGCGGGACGGCCTGATACAAGTGGTCCGGCACACTCCAATTTTCGGTTTCTGCCGGTCGCTCGAAGTCGATTGCAGTGTTGCGAATGCTTGCCAGGGGCATCATCCTGGCTGTGCTTCGGGCCTTGCACTCGCCTTTGATCAACTCGGCATAACCCGGAAATTGGAGTGTGCCGGATCACTAGATTTAACTTGCCAAATCCTTTGATTTATTGCACCATTGATTGAGATTAGCTTCAAGGCTCTATGAAAACCATGTGCTTCGCGCGCTTTTACTTTTATTTTTACTTTAGCTATCCTAGCCCCAAGGCGGTGGAGAAGCGGTAAGCGCACGAGTAAAGAGCCCAACCGAATCCCTAGAAAAAACCGCCAGCGATGGCGGTTTTTTCATTTGTACAGTTTCATTTTTTAAGTGGAGATAAGAAACATGCCGCGCACTGATGACTTACGCATACGTGAATTGAAAGAACTGACGCCGCCTTCGCACCTGATCCGCGAGTTCTCGTGCACGGACAAGGCATCGAGCACGGTTGCGAACGCGCGCATCGCGCTGCACCGCATCCTGCACGGACAGGACGATCGCGTGATGGTCGTCATCGGACCGTGTTCGATTCACGATACGAAGGCAGCGATGGAATATGCGAACCGCCTGGTGAAAGAGCGCGAGCGTTTCATTGGCGAACTGGAAATCGTGATGCGTGTGTATTTTGAAAAACCGCGCACGACTGTTGGCTGGAAAGGGTTGATCAACGATCCCTACATGGACAATAGCTTCCGTATCAACGACGGCCTGCGCATGGCACGCGAGGTGCTGCTGAATATTAACGGACTCGGCTTGCCTGCCGGCACCGAGTTCCTCGATGTGATTAGTCCGCAGTATGTGGCCGACCTGATCAGTTGGGGAGCGATCGGTGCTCGCACCACCGAGTCGCAGGTGCATCGCGAGCTGGCATCCGGCCTGTCCTGCCCGGTCGGTTTCAAGAACGGCACCGATGGTAACGTTAAGATTGCGGTTGATGCGATCAAGGCTGCCTCGCAGCCGCATCACTTCCTGTCAGTGACCAAGGGTGGGCATTCGGCGATCGTATCCACCAACGGCAACGAGGATTGCCACATTATCCTGCGCGGCGGCAAGACGCCGAACTATGATGCTGCCAGTGTCGATGCTGCCTGCAAGGACATTGCCGCCAATGGCTTGGCATCGCGTCTCATGATCGACGCGTCGCATGCAAACAGCTCGAAAAAGCCGGAGAACCAGATTCCGGTATGCGCCGATATCGCAAAGCAGATCGCAGGGGGCGACACGCGCATCATCGGCGTGATGATTGAGTCGCACCTGGTCGCCGGCCGTCAGGACCTGGTTCCCGGTAAGGAACTGAATTACGGTCAATCCATTACCGATGGCTGTATTGATTGGGATTCGAGCGTGAAGGTCCTGGAAGGGTTGGCGGAAGCGGTCAAGCAGCGCCGTCTGCAAGATACGGATGAGTGAAAAATTGCTCAATGGGATTGAGCGTCCTTTGCCGGACGCTCTTAAGGAACGAGCACGAAATAATTTCCCGATTTGTCCCGTGTCTGGAGGGCGCATTGCTGCGTTGCCCCTCGCTTGTGTGGCTCGCCACACGGCGCTCGGGTGCGCCTTGCACTGCATCCCGCCAAACACGTCCAAATCGGGAAATTATTTTGTGCTCGTTCCTAAAACCGTTTCGTCAGCACCATTTGCTCGCCCTCGCGCCGCATCTCGGTCCGGTTAAGGAAGGACATCCCAAGCAGAATGATGGACAGCCCCTGTTCCAGTACAACGGCGTTTACCTGGTTAAGTTCGATATCGCCGACTTTCACGGTATTGAGCATCACATGGTAAGTTGAAACCATACCATTGGCCGTGTTCATGTGGCCGAGCTGGCCGTTCTTGTAGTTGATTCCCAGCCGTGTCGCTTCCGATGCGGGCAGGGCGATCATGGTAGCGCCGGTATCAAGCAGCATGCGCACGCTGCCGCCATTGATCTGACCTTGCGCCAGATAATGTCCTTGGCCGTTCGCCTGCAAGGTCGCACTGGCGCGGCTGCTTGATGCGCTGTGGTTCACAAGTTCGCCTAGCGCGATGGTTTGTTGCTTGCCGTTCACTTCTATCGTTGTACTGGAACTGTCGACCGATATCAGTTTCACTCCATCGGTAACGATGCTGCCAACCGAATAAGTCTTGGGCGAACCGCCGTTGACCACCAGCACGGCTTTGTTCGGAAACAGGCCGACAACATCGATATCGACCGCCTGTGCCGCTCCGGCGAACAGAGCGGATGCACAGCAAAATATCCTAATCACGGAAATTGTTGAATTCGAGCGGCAGGTCGGTGACTTCCTTGCGTAGCAACGCGATCGCCGCCTGCAGGTCGTCGCGCTTTGCGCCGTTCACTCGAACTGCATCGCCCTGGATGCTGGCCTGTACTTTCATCTTGCTATCCTTGATGATGCGTACGATCTTCTTCGCAGCATCGGATTCGATGCCGTTCCTGATCTTGATCACTTGCTTGACCTTGTCACCGCCGATCTTTTCGATCTTGCCGATATCAAGGAAGCGGACATCGACGTTGCGCTTGACCATTTTTCCGGTCAGTACATCGCGCACCTGGTTCAACTGGAATTCGCTGTCGGCATACGCAGTCAGTTCGCGTTCCTTCTGTTCGACGCGGGCATCGCTGCCCTTGAAATCGAAGCGGGTCGAAATTTCCTTGTTCGACTGGTCGACGGCGTTTTTCACTTCGACCAGATTGGCTTCGGATACGACATCAAATGATGGCATGGCTTACCTCTCTGTTACATTGCGATTTGATCAGCGGCCCATTCTAGCGGACAAAAAAACGGGTGGCTAGGTTGACGGGAGACTATAATCGCAGCGTTATGAAGCTTCCTATTCTCCACGGATTTTCCCTTCGCCCCTATAACACCTTCGGGATTGACGCCAAAGCGCATGCTTATCTGCATGTGACCTCGAATGAGATGTTGAATGCGGTTAAAAACGATTCCGCACTCGCGGCGCTCCCAAGGTTGGTGCTCGGGGGCGGCAGCAATCTCTTGCTTACCCGTGATTTTGACGGCTTGGTGTTGCATATGGGGACTGTTGGCATGGGAATCGTTGGAGAGGACGAGAGCGCTGTTTACGTGAAGGCGGCGGCGGGGGAAAACTGGCATCAGTTCGTGCAATGGACGCTGCGGCAGGGCTTGGGCGGGCTGGAAAACTTGTCGTTGATTCCCGGTAGCGTCGGCGCGGCGCCGATCCAGAATATCGGCGCGTATGGCGTGGAACTGAAGGAACGCTTTCACGCATTGACCGCATTCGACTTTGAAACCGGCGAGACTTTTGTGCTCGACCGTGCAGCCTGCGAATTCGGTTACCGCGACAGCGTATTCAAGCATGCGTTACGCGAACGGGCAGTGGTTCTCGATGTAACATTGGCCTTGCCTAAATGCTGGGTGCCGGATACCCGGTACGCTGACGTGGCACAGGAACTCTCCGCTTGTGGCATTGAAACGCCGAGCGCCATTCAGATCAGCGACGCAGTGATCGCGATCCGGACCCGCAAGCTGCCGGACCCGGCAAAAATCGGCAATGCAGGCAGCTTCTTCAAGAATCCTATCGTTTCCAGACAACAGCGCGATACCTTATTGGCACACCATCCGCAACTTGTGAACTATGCACAACCCGACGGCAGTTTCAAGCTGGCAGCCGGCTGGCTGATCGATCAAAGCGGCTGGAAGGGAAGAAGTCTGGGCGCGGCGGGGGTGTATGAAAAACAGGCGCTGGTGTTGGTCAATCGGGGCGGCGCAAGCGGCCAGGAGATTGCCGAACTGGCCGCCGCGATTCAGTCCGATGTGCAGTCCAGGTTCGGCGTGACGCTCGAACCCGAACCGGTGTTTGTGTAAAACCAACTACTGCTCAAGCAGCAACGAAGTGGCAGACGTAATCGAGCGTCTCCAATGTTTCGATATTGAAGCTGGAATTACCCGGCACACTGAAGCTCTGGCCACCCTCATAGGTGTTCCAGCTTTCTTCACCTTTCAGGCGAATGCGGCATTTGCCCGCATTCAGTTCCATGATTTCCGGCGCGCCGGTGTTGAACGTCAGTGAAGACGGGAAAATCACGCCGATGGTTTTCTTGCTGCCGTCTGCAAAGAGCACCGTATGCGAGACGCATTTGCCATCGAAATAAATGTTCGCCTGCTTGATGACGCTGACTTGGTCGAATTGTTTGCTCATGGTGTTGTGTTTTCGTCGTTATTGGTCGCTGTTTTTGCCGAGGCGCGGCAGCGCAACTGACGAGTTGGCATTTAGCAAGCCGGCTTTGCCGTAGATGCCGAGCTTTTCTCGCGTGTCCGTGATGTCCAGATTGCGCATTGTCAGTTGGCCGATACGGTCTTGCGGCGTGAATGCGCCTTCGCCTTTTTCCATCGTCAAGCGCTCCGGCTTGTAGGTCAGGTTGGACGAGTCGGTATTCAGGATCGTGTAATCGTTGCCGCGCCGCAGTTCCAGCGTGACTTCGCCGGTGATCGCGCGCGCAACCCAGCGTTGCGATGCTTCGCGCAGCATGATCGCTTGCGGATCGAACCAGCGGCCTTGGTACAACAGGCGTCCGAGGCGACGGCCGTTTTCGCGGTATTGCTCGATCGTGTCTTCGTTGTGGATGCCGGTGACCAGACGTTCATAGGCGATGAACAACAGGGTCAGGCCAGGTGCTTCGTAGATGCCGCGGCTCTTCGCTTCAATAATACGGTTTTCGATCTGGTCGCTCATGCCGAGTCCGTGGCGGCCGCCGATGCGGTTTGCTTCCATCATCAAATCGACCGGGTTCGAATAGACAATGCCGTTCAGCGCGACCGGACAACCTTCCTCGAAACGAACGCTGACTTCCTCGCGCTTGATCTCGACATCGTCGCGCCAGAATGCGACGCCCATGATCGGCTCGACGATCTTCATCCCGCTGTTCAGATGTTCGAGATCTTTCGCTTCATGTGTCGCGCCTAACATGTTGGAGTCGGTCGAATACGCCTTCTCGACCGACATTTTGTAGTCGAAACCGGACTTGATCAGGAATTCAGACATTTCCTTGCGGCCGCCGAGTTCCTGGATGAAGCGGTCATCGAGCCAGGGCTTGTAGATTTTCAGCGCGGGATTCACCAGCAAGCCGTAACGATAGAAACGTTCGATGTCGTTGCCCTTGAACGTGCTGCCGTCGCCCCAGATGTCGACCTGGTCTTCCTGCATTGCGGCGACCAGCATGGTGCCGGTTACTGCGCGGCCCAGCGGCGTCGTGTTGAAGTAGGTGACGCCGGCGGTCGAGATGTGGAAGGCACCGCTTTGCAGTGCGGCGATGCCTTCTGCGACCAGTTGTTCGCGGCAATCGATCAGGCGTGCCTGTTCGGCGCCATACAGCCTGGCTTTTTCCGGGATCGCGTTGTAGTCAGGCTCGTCGGGTTGACCCAGATTCGCGGTGTACGCGTACGGAATCGCGCCCTTCTGGCGCATCCAGTGCAGTGCTGCGCTGGTGTCGAGCCCGCCGGAAAAGGCGATGCCCACTTTTTGGTTGACGGGGACGGACTGGAGTATGGTCGACATGATTTCTGTTCGCGTGCTTGAAATGTGATTGTGGGTAAGACGATGAGGAGCTGAGCCGGTGATTAATGAAGCTTGCCCAGGACCAGGTATTCGAGTAGCGCTTTTTGCACATGCAATCGGTTTTCCGCTTCATCCCACACCACCGATTGCGGACCGTCGATCACTTCGGCCGCCACTTCTTCGCCGCGATGAGCAGGCAGGCAGTGCATGAACAGCGCATCCGGGTGCGCGCGTTTCATCTTTTCGCTGTCGACGATCCAGCCATCAAATGCTTTCAGCCGTGCTGCATTTTCTTCTTCGTAGCCCATGCTGGTCCAGACATCGGTGGTAACCAGATCCGCTCCTGCACAGGCGTCCGACGGATTGTCGAACACGGTGTAGTTCAGGTTGTCCGAAGCTACCAGTGACGGGTCGATTTCATAGTGCCTGGGCGTCGACACATTGACGTGGAAACCGAACACCTGTGCGGCCTGCAGCCACGAGTACAGCATATTGTTGGCGTCACCAATCCAGGTCACGGCCTTGCCGGCGATCGAGCCGCGATGCTCGATATAGGTGAACACGTCGGCCAGCACCTGGCACGGGTGATGTTCGTTGGTCAGGCCGTTAATCACGGGCACGCGCGAATGTTTGGCGAAACGCTCAATAATCTCTTGGCCGAAGGTGCGGATCATGATGATGTCGCACATGCGTGACATCACCTGCGCCGCATCTTCCACCGGCTCACCGCGGCCGAGCTGGCTGTCGCGGGTATTGAGATAGATCGCCGCGCCGCCCAGTTGGTGCATGCCTGCTTCGAACGACAATCGGGTGCGTGTCGAATTCTTTTCGAACACCATCACCAACGTGCGGTCGAGCAACGGGTGATAGGTTTCATAGTTTTTGAACTTGCGCTTGATGATGCGAGCGCGCTCCATCACGTACTCGAATTCGGCAAGCGTAAAGTCGGAAAACTGCAGGAAGTGTTTGATTGCCATAAAAGGAAACGGCGGCAAGGGTGGCGCCTGCCGCCGTAAATTTTCTGTAACTTCTTCAATTATAAGGGTTTTGTGATCGGAAAGACAGCCTGAAAATACCTTGTGTATAGTGACATTTTTTTTAAAACTCTGTTTGTGAATTCAACAAAATAAGTACACATGGATAACAAGATATTTTTGCTGCGCCTCAAAGTTCGTGATTATGAATGTGATTCTGGCAACGGCGTCAATAACGCTGCCTACCTGAACTACCTGGAATTTGCCAGATACGAATTTCTGAGAGAAGAATTGAAGTGGGATATACCAGCGCTTACGGCCCAAGGCATAGGTTTTGTCCTTGTGCGGGTGGAAATTGACTTTCGTCGCTCTCTCGAAGCCGGCAATGAATTTGTGATCGAAACATTAATGGAAAGGGAATCGAAACGCCGATTCCTGTTCACGCAAAACATCTACCGTCTGCCGGAT
>DASVLY010000311.1:0-3241 GCA_036384635.1 Noviherbaspirillum sp.
CGATGTGTGGGGACGCATACGCAAGGGTTTCAGCATTCCGGACCTGGACAATCCGCTGGTTGCAAACCAGTTGCAGTGGTACACCGCGCGCCCCGATTACATTCAGCGCACCACCACGCGCGCGTCGCGCTATCTGTTTCACGTCGTACAAGAGCTCGAAAAGCGCGGCATGCCGACCGAACTGGCGCTGTTGCCTTTCATTGAATCGGCATTCAACCCGGAGGCATATTCGACCGCGAAAGCGGCCGGCATGTGGCAGTTCATTCCCTCGACCGGGCGCGACTTCAACCTGAAACAAAATATGTTCAAGGACGAGCGGCGCGACGTGCTCGCCTCCACCGATGCGGCATTGACCTATCTGCAGCGGCTGTACAGCATGTTCGGCGACTGGCAACTGGCGCTGGCGGCATACAACTGGGGCGAAGGCTCGGTGCAGCGCGCGGTCAACAGGAACCGCGCCGCCGGCCTGCCGACCGACTTCAACAGCCTGTCTCCACTCATGCCGGTGGAAACGCGCAATTATGTGCCCAAGCTGCAGGCGGTCAAGAACATCATCGCGAACCCGGCACAATACGGCCTCGCGCTGCCGAAGATCGACAATCAGCCGTATTTCGTCACCATCGGCAAGACCCGTGACATCGACATCAAGGTCGCCGCGCAACTGGCTGAATTGTCGGTCGACGAATTCAAAGCGCTCAATCCGCAGTTCAACCGTCCGGTCATCACCGGCAGCTCGAATACGCAGATCCTGCTCCCGCAGAGCAACGCCGAGAAGTTCAAGGCCAATCTGGCGAAATGGGGCCACGCGTTGTCGTCGTGGACCGCGCACAAGGTCACTGCGGCGCGCGAGCGGATCGAGACTATCGCCGCGAAATTCCACACCACTCCACAGCTAATCCGCGAAGTCAACCACATCCCGCCGAACATGCGCCTGAAGGCGGGTTCGACCGTGCTGGTGCCGAAGATCGACCAGGCGCCGGAAAAGGACATTGCGCCCGAGCTGGTGGAAAACGCGACAATGGCGGTCGAGCCGGACGTGCCGGATACGCGCCGCATCTGGGTCAAGGTCGGCAGGCGCGATTCGCTGGCATCGATCGCGCAGCGCAACAGGGTGAGCGTGGCGCAGATCAAGGCATGGAATAACCTGAAGCGAGACAAGGTTGCGTCCGGCCAGACGCTGCAGTTGAATGTGCCGTACAAGCCGGTGGCGGAGAAAAAAGGTGTGCGGCAGGTAGCGCGCAATAACGGGCCGCATCGGAAAGTGGCGCCGGCTCACAAAGGCAGGACTGTTGCAGCATCTTCGAAGAAAAAGCGCAGCTAGTACTCTGCGCGGGCCAAGTGCGCCTTGGCCCGTCTTCAGTCGTCCTTCTGGATCGAATAGGTCGATGCCGCCAGCAGACGTTTTGTATAAGGCTCGCGCGGATTGGACAATACCTCTTCGGTCACTCCGCTCTCAACCACTCTCCCATCCTTCATCACCATCACGCGATGCGCCATCGCGCGAATCACTGCCAGGTCGTGGCTGATGAAGAGATAGGCCATTCCGTATTTGCGCTGTAATTCCGCCAGCAGCAGCAAGACCTGCTGCTGGACAGATACATCGAGCGAAGACGTCGGCTCATCAAGCAGAATCAGCTCGGGCTTGAGCACCAGCGCGCGTGCGATGGCGATACGCTGGCGCTGACCACCGGAAAACTCGTGCGGATAGCGCGACATCATTTCCGGTACCAGACCAACTTCGGCCAGACTCTTTGCCACGGCTTCGCGCAGCCCCCTCTTCCCCAGTTGCGGCTGATGCAGTTCCAGTCCCTCGCCGACGATCTGTTCAATGGTACGGCGCGGCGACAGCGACGCAAACGGGTCCTGGAACACCACCTGCATTTTGGCGCGCAACGGCCGCAGCGCGACGCTGGACATCTCGCTGATCGGCTTGCCGGCAAAGGCAATGCGCCCGTCAACCCTGGCTGCGGACAACCGCAGCAATGCCATGCCGAGCGTGGATTTGCCCGACCCCGATTCGCCGACGATGCCCAACGTCTCATGAGGTTGCAACCTGACGTCGACGTTGTCGACCGCCACAAATTCCGTCTTTCTGAACCAGCCGCGTGGAATGAAAAAACTGCAGCGCACTTTGTCGGCTTCAAGCAAGGGGGCGGCATTTTCGTCAACAACGCCGACCACGCGCTGCGGACGGCTTGTCAGCAGCTTGCGGGTGTAGGCTTCGCGCGGCTGCGAAAACAGATCTTCCGTGGCCGCCGTTTCTATCAGGCGTCCGCGCTCCATCACGCCGACCCGGTCGGCAAAATACCGCACCAGATTCAGGTCGTGCGTGATCATCAGCACCGCCATGTTTTCTTCGCGCTGCAACTGATTCAGCAATTCCAGTATCTGCACCTGAATCGTCACATCCAGCGCGGTGGTTGGCTCGTCGGCAATCAGCAGCTTCGGCTTGCAGGCCAGCGCCATAGCGATCATCGCCCGCTGGCGTTGGCCGCCGGACAACTGGTGCGGGAAGGCAAGCACGCGGCGCGCCGGTTCCGGGATGCCGGTCTTGTCCAGCAAATCGACCGCACGCTGCGCAGCCGCTTTCGCGCTTAAGCCTTCGTGCAGCATCAGCGCTTCGGCGATCTGATTGCCGATGGTGAACAAGGGGTTCAAGGCCGTCATCGGCTCCTGGAAAATCATGGAGACGTCCTTGCCGCGCACCGTGCGCATCGCCGCCTCCGACCTTTTCAGCAAGTCGTCGCCCTCGAACAGGAGGCGTCCTCCGTAGCGTGCGTCCTGATTGAGCCGCAGGACCGACAGCGAGGTTACGGTTTTGCCGGAGCCGGACTCGCCTACCAGCGCGAATTTTTCGCCTGGCGCAATGCTGAAACTGACATCGTCGACCACGGTGGCCGGGCCGAAGGTGACCCGCAGATTCTGCACATCGAGCAAACTCATGCCTGCCTCCGCACATCCAACGCATTACGCAGCGCGTCGCCGATATTGGTCAGCAACAGCAGTGTCAGCGTCAGCACGAAGAAGGTCGATATCGCGATCCACCACGCATCGAGATTGTTTTTCCCTTGCGCCAGCAATTCACCCAGGCTGGGCGTCGGAGGCGGCACGCCCAGTCCGAGAAAGTCGAGACTGGTCAACGCAAGAATCGCCGCGCTCATGCGGAAAGGAAGGAAAGTCACGACCGGCGTCATGCTGTTGGGCAGTACATGGCGCCAGATGATTTTCCGGTTCGACAAAC
>DASVLY010000312.1:0-1793 GCA_036384635.1 Noviherbaspirillum sp.
CTTGTGTCCGGGAATGCGCCACAGTTCGAATGCGACTGCATCCGGTGGCGGGTCGATGTCCGGGTGCAACTGCGCTATGCAGGGATGGCCAGCAAACCAGGCCGGATGCGCGTCGCGCGCATCCAAGGCCGGGTCTTCCAGCATGCGCAGCCCCCAACTGTGGGCGGCGTCCGGTTTGCGGCGACGGCGCAGCCAGTCGCGGCGGTAGTCGGGATGGCGGCGCAAATACTCCCAAGCCAGAGCAAGATCATCCAGGTGCAGCACGTAGAGATACGCGGCGGCGGGATACCAGGGTTCGGCGCTCCGATCAGCCATGAGGCAACCTCCTGTTGTCAGGGTTCGTCGCCACGTCGGCACGCTGGAGCCACGCCATCAAAACCTCAACGCGCCCCAGCAAAGGGATACACTCAATCTGTAACGAGCGGTGTCAAGACGGATTGGCTCCGAAGTCTTACGTGAATCGTCCGAATGCGACGGCTGCACCGCCCGGAAATGGGGCGCAGTACCGGACACCCTGCCGCAAGCCGCGCCAGGCATCATGTCCATTTGGATCAGGATGCACCGCATTGGCGCAAGAGCGGCGATTCAGATTGCCAATGTCATAAGCCAGACCGAAATAGACACAATGCGCCGCAAGGGCCCGTGTCTGGATGGCCGCCGAAGCGCGGCCAGCAACTCGATCAGTCAGGGATCGAGCCGTCGATCTGCGCCAGCCGGACGTACTCCGACAACGGCCGCGATGCTCGGAAATACAGATCGCGTTGGATGGGCAGCTGATGCGGCCCGACGATGCTTGCCAGGTCGGACAGCTTGACCGTTCCCAACTCCGGCATACCGATGCCGAGATCAATGAGGCCCCAGGCCGTATCGCCGTCGGCCGGGTCGAGCGCGGCCAGCAACCAGGTGGCGTGCGCATCCGGCGTGAACAGCCGCACCACGGGTCGCGGGTCGATGCCCTGACCAGCAGCGCGCGCTGCGCCGTTGGCGAGCAGCTGCGTACGCTCATCGGCAGTAGTGAATGGTTGGGTCATGGTCAGGAACCCCACGGAACCGAGGATGCACGAAACCGCCTTTCCGCGAAAGCGTGGAACCACTGAACCGGATGCGCGCTTTCGTGTGGAGACACGCAAGCGCAAACCATCGAATCCGCACATGCACGGAAACGGAAAAGCGGAATTGGGTGGGTCAGTGAAGGCACGGATACGGCTTCTCGGTTCTGGCGAAATCCGCAGATGCGGTTTTCCGTAAAAGCACGGAAGCAGGCAAATCCGCAGGATTTGAGTTAAAGATAACGTGGTTTTAATTGTCTCTAAACAGGACGCTTCTGTCTATGCAGAAGCGTTCCGTTCAACCCGGCCGACCGGCCGGCGTTACCACTTTCGATGCCGAGTTGGCGCAAGCCTTCGGCGCGGCGGTGCGCGCATTGCGGGCAGAACGTGGCATTGCACAGGAGTCGCTGGCAAATCTGGCCGGCATCGAGCGTTCTCATGTGGGCAAGGTCGAGCGCGGCGAGCACATGCCCACGCTGGCGATCATCTTCAAGCTCGCCAGCGCGCTCGGATGCAGTACCGCCGTGTTAATGACCGAGACAGAAAGCCAGCTCGCGGCTGCCAGGTCGTAGCAGTTGTCGTGCTGCGAAGAGCAGCACAAGGCCCCGCCGCCATGGGCGGGGCGCTTGGGGCCGTCAGGCCGGCTGCGGCTTGTTGCGCGACCAGATCAGGTCGTGCGTGCCGTCCTCGCCTTCGATCAGGCGGGCGTAGACCGTGGCCGGGAACGAAGGATCGTCAAGGGTC
>DASVLY010000313.1:0-5317 GCA_036384635.1 Noviherbaspirillum sp.
CAGCAGCGCGCCCGGCTGCTGAGTGATTGCGCCGGCAGAAGTCAATCCCATCGCGGCAAAGCCGGTCGACAAGGTGCTTTTGACATCGATTGCGCCGCTATTGGCATCGCCGACCAGAACCGTTCCTGCGGCAATCCCTCCCAACTCGGTGTTGGACAATTCCAGCGTGGCATTCGTCAGGTCGGTATTGACCGTACCGAGATGAATCGCCGTGCCGGCTTGCGGCGCCAGTTTGACAATACCGGAGGAAGTCGCATTCATTGAGCCGAGCAATTGCATCTTGTCTGCCTGAAGCGCAATCGAGCCGCCATTGCTGTTGATCTGCGTACCTGCGTCGGTGCTGATCTTTGCACCGGCATCCGACGCGGCCAGGCTGATCATGCCGCCGTTCGACGAAATCTCGGGCTGACTGGATGCGTGGAGGTTAATGCCGCCCGGACCGGCGAGCGAAATGGCGCCGCCCTGGCTGCGGATCGGAGCGTTGATATCGAGCGTACGAGTGGCGTCCGTTGCGAGCTCTACAACGCCGCCGACCGCGTCCTGCTTCACGCCGTAGCCGACGGTGCCGATGTCGGCAATCGACAGATTCCCGCCACTGTTGCTGATCTTGATGTCGGAAGATCCAGTATTGCGGGCATTCAGCGTACTGACCTGCGTGCTCATCGGATCGGCGGCCGTTGTTCCGTAAATGCCCCCGGCCGCTGTCATCTTCAGTTGGTTGCCGTAGATGGTTTTTCCGGTCTGCATGCCGATGGCACCGCCGGAGGTGAGCGTGACATTGCCGGCCGAGCCGCCGGCGCCGCGCGCATCGATATGGCCGCCGCCCAGCGTCATCAAACCTCCCGAACTAATCGAGATATTTCCGGCGTTGCCGCCGCCCGGCATCGTGACGATTTCGCGCACGATGGCATTGCCTGTCGCGGAAATCGATACGGCGCCACCGCCGGATTTCACACCACCGATGTCGACATTGCCGCCGCCGGCGATGATGGAGACACTGCCGCCGCTGGTCACGATGCGGTCGTTAACATCAGCGGCGGTAACGCCCCCTCCGGCCGAAACCGTGAAGTTCGTCACGTTCGACAGGCTGATGAGGTCATCGGTGAGATTGTTGAAGATGACGTTGCCGCTGGCCTGCAAAGTCACGGTTCCCGACAAGGCTTCGAGCGCCTGTTCGGAGATCGTCACGTTGGTGGTCGTATTGGGCTCGCCCGCGCCGATGAGGTTATCGCTGAGCAGGGCGTCGTCGGCGCCGCCGGCGCCATCGGCGACTGTAATATCCAACGGGTCGAGCAACAGGCGGCCTGCCTTGCCATTTCTGGCACCAGTGTCCACCCGGGAGCGGAAAACGAGGCTGCGCTTGCCCGAGGTTTCAACCAATCCGCCATTGCCGGACTGATCTCCACCGCGCGCAGAGATCCGGCCATATGCTTTTGTCGTATCGTCGGCCCAGACGATGACCTTGCCGCCATCGCCATTGTCGATTGCATCCGCCTTGATTTCGGCATTCCGTCCGAAGTAGGTGGTGGCAGCATTCGGAACATCGTGGTTCTTGCCCTGATAGTCGCCCCCGACCAGGACCGTGCCGCCGCCGGTTTTTCCGCTGGCATCGACCTTCGCATTGCCGAACAGGCCGATACGCTCGCCAAGCACCTGGATCTCGCCGCCCTTCCCTTCGCCGGTTGCCGTCGTCACGCTTGCCGTATCCAGCACGGTGTCCTTGCTGGCCTTGAACACAATCTTGCCGTTCTCGCCGACCACCGCGCTGTTGGCGCTGACCGTGCCGCGCTGATTGACCAGGGCGCCGTAGATGCCGATGCGCCCGCCTTCTGCAATCACCCGCCCCAGATTCAAGGCTTCGTGCTCCGGCGCGCTGACCACGACTTGGATATCGGGATTGGACGAATCGGCCAGATTGACCGTGTGCCCCGCCGCCAGCACCACGTCGCCCTTGGGCGAAGTGATGATGCCGCTGTTTTCGATATGCGGCGCGATCAGGAAAACCTGCCCGCCCGCAGGAGTCTTGATCGCCCCCTGGTTGCTGATTGCCGCAGCCTTGTCGCCGGCCTTGAAATTAAGCCGTCCGGCGATGAAATCCTCGTTCGATATATTCAACGTCGAGGCCACCAGGCCGTTCACGTCGACGCGCGCCCCCTGGCCGAACAAAACACCATTCGGATTGATCAGGAAAACCTTGCCGTTCGATTGCAAAGCGCCCAGGATTCTCGACGGGTCCTGTCCGAGAATGCGGTTCAATACCGCGCTGGACGCATTTTGCTGGATGAAGCGCGTCGTCTCGCCGGCATCAATCGAAAAGTTTTGCCAGTTGATGATTGCGCCGGGCGTATTGACGATCGACAGCACATTGCCCTGACTGATGAACCCGACCTGGCCATTCATCACCTGCGGCCCGACCGGATTGGCAAGTACGGCAACGGAACCAAAACAGCCTGCGATCAATACCGGCAATACGCGGCGGCGCAGCATCAAGACGCTGCGCGTGGCATGTGGGTCATGCATGACGAGCCTGGTCTTCATAGTCCCCTCCCTGCTTTCCTGAGCCTGCGATGAGCCATTTCGGGAGTCCCCTGAAATGGCTCGGCACAGGCGCTAATACGACATGTCCAGCCGAAAATGCAGTCGTCCGTCGCCTTTTTTTTGCGTCACGCCGGCATCGATAACCTGCCCGTAATCCATCTGCAGCATGACATTTTTGCTTACACCGACGCGCAAGCCGATGCCGACGCTGCCGATCGATGCTTGCGCCAGTTCGCCCGGCAGCGCGTTGTTGCTGCTCACATGGGCAGCGTCATAAAAAGCGAGGAAGCGGCACTGGGCCGCGAAGGTTTGCATGCCGGAGCAAACATTGGGCGTATAAAGTTCGGCGTTGAACAGATAGCCCGTATCGCTGGCGATTTCGCGCTCCTGAAAGCCGCGCACCGAACTGGCGCCGCCGGCACCGAACTGTTCGCCCGATATCAATGCGTCGCGGCTGTACTGGCCGTTGACGGCCACACGCATCTGCCAGTCCCTGGGCAACGCGCCGGTGTAGGCGGCGCCATAACGCAGGATGCTGTAGTGCGGCGACGCGCCGGCACGCGCAAGATTGAAGTCGGCGCTACCTCCGCGCGGGCCGCCCGGCACATTGCGGCTCGCAGAGATGCTGAAACTGGCTTCGCCTTGCGCCATGCTCAGGCTTCCGGCATAGGCAAGACTGAGCGGATACACCGTAACGTCATTGCCGAGCGGCAAGCCCTGGAGCGATACATTATTCTGGAACGCCTTGTAATCGAGACCGGCAATCAGCTTTGATTCATAGTCGCCGCTGCGGCGAAGATTGTAGTTGTAGCGGCTGCCGAGCATGGTGCCGCGGCCGCTGACTTGCAAATTGAAAAGACCGGCCGACACCGAGCCGGAATCGACATCGGAATAGTTGGCAAACAAGTCGATCGAGTCGCCAAGCGCATACAGTGGAATGTGGTAGCCGGCGCCGTACACGCTGATCTGGTTCGGCTTTTCCAGCGTCGTCGTGTATTGCAGGCTCAACACCTGATCGGCATCGGCGATATTGGCGTGCTGGAACTGCATGCTCAGATGCGTTTTGCCGCTGCTCTGGTTGCCGGTGTTGTCCAGAGCGGTTGCCAGCTTCCATGGCTTTTCGTCGCTTACGTTCAGCACCGCGTTGATCTCATCATCCCGGTCCGTGCTTTGCAGTTGCAGCGCCACCTTCTTCGCCGGATTTTCATTGGCCAGCCTCAGGCTGGACGAGATCCGGCCGATATCCGGCGCTTGCCCTTCGCGCAGACCGGGCAGGCTGCGCCGGATATTGGCTTCATTAAATGCCTGATTGCCCTCGACCCGCACCTGGCCGATCCTGGTTTCAGTTACCCGCAGCCGGACCACGCCCTGGTTCAGTTCCTGCTCCGGCAGCGTCACATGCACCACGTTGTAACCGCGCCGCCGATATTCGCCTTCCAGCGCTTCCAGCGCCATCTGCACATGGCTGAAACTGCGATCGCGGCCGGTAAAGGGCTGCAGCACTTTCTCCACCGCATAAGGCGTCAGCAGCGTGTTCCCCTCCACATCAAAACGGGTGATCTCGAAACGGGGGATGACAACCGGCGCGTCATCGGCGGCGTACAGAGGCACGGATGATATGGCAAAGGCCGTGACAAGAATCAGGCGCAATAAGGGTTGTCTCATTGTGTTGGCTCGGAGAGGGGCTTTACGTATCGCCAGCGGCCATCCATGCGGCGCTTTCCGCTTGGCAACTATAACGCAGTATATTGAGTTATCTCAAATTACTTGCGTTTTTTGCATAGCAATAATGCACACAGGAGAACTTTTTCGTTGCATCTATGCGATAGGCGAAAGGAAAGGCTGAGGCAAGCGAACACGGACCGCTCGCTCATCTTGAGGGGAAGAAGAAAAATGCAGCGCGATGAATATCGCAATAACTGAATCTGTATTACCTACTGTTACTCTGCATAAGCATTGACGAACGCCGCCTTCGTCATTGCCTGCCTGCTCTGCAGCGCGGCGGCGATCAGCTTCTTGCAATGCTGGACGATACAAGGATGACTGGCATCGTCCGGATGCAAGCCGATGCGCAGCAACGGGTTCTGCTGCAGGCTCAGGCACAGCAGATCATTCCATCCGCGCGACATGCGCCGCCGCCATTGGCTGCGCACGGTATAAACCAGGCTGGGCGAACGCAGCACGCGCCCTTGCTGCAGCAGATGAAAGCGCCGCATCGTGGTGGTGTAGGAAAACGGGAAATCAGCCAGCGCCTGCCACGCCCCTTCGCCCATCAGCCAGGCCGGCGCGACAAATCCATGCAGCGGCCAGCCACGCTCCTCAAACCAGTTCCGCCCGCATTCGAGACGGCGGCGCGCTTCGTCGCGACCGATCGCATAGAACTCGCCTTCAGAGCGAGTGTAAACTTCGCGCACGATCCAGTCGCGCCAGCCGGTTGCCGGCGGCATTTCGTCGAGATGGGTATAACCGTGCAACACCAGTTCATCGCCATGTGCGAGCCGGCGCTCCAGTGCGCGCTCGAACAAGCGGTTGCCGGTGGTCGGCTGGCGATGGTAAGCCGGCACCACCAGGAGGCTTACCGGAATGTCGGCGACCGCACGTATCGCCAGCAACAGCCGTTCGCACTGTGTCCAGGTGGAAGGCGCAACATCGTGAATCGCAACGCACAATGCCCGCAAGGTATCAGTCCGGGACATACGAGGTTTCGATGCCCCATTCAATGCAGCGTTGCTCACCGACCAGTCCTGCATATTGATGCAGCAACTGCGGGATAACGCTG
>DASVLY010000314.1:0-4322 GCA_036384635.1 Noviherbaspirillum sp.
GAACCCGCCCTCCGTCAAGTGGCGGCAACGGAAACAGGTTGAACGCCAGCAGCATAAGGTTGATATAGATGCCTGCCTTCGCCATTTCGATGAAAAAAACTTCGTCGATGTGCATCGCTCGCAGCAACACAAAGAAAATCAGCCACATCAACGCCATCAAAAAATTCGCGGCTGGCCCGGCCAGCGCCACCCACGCCATATCGCGCTTGGGTTTGCGCAACTTGCCGAAGTCGATCGGCACTGGCTTCGCATAGCCGAGCAACACCGGGCTTCCAACGAAAAACAGCAAAGCCGGAATGATGATCGTGCCGAGAATATCGATATGCTTGGCAGGATTGAGGCTCATGCGCCCCTGTAAATAGGCAGTAGCGTCACCAAAGTATTTGGCTGCATAGGCATGGGCGGCTTCGTGCAGCGTGATCGCAAACAGCACCGGCAGTGCGAACACTGCAATTTTTTGAATAATGTCGTCCATGGAGCGGATTTTATCAGACAGGATATAGCCCGAACGGGCTGGCGTCGCCACGCCCTTGGCGCAGCAGCACAGGCTCATCGTCGGTCAGGTCGATTACAGTGGTCGGTTCCAAGCTGCAGGCACCGCCATCGATCACCAGTTCGATTCTCTTTTCCAGTTGCGCGCGCACTTCGTCGGGATCGGTCAGCGGCTCGCTTTCGCCGGGCAGGATCAGCGTCGTGCCGAGCAACGGCTGGCTCAGTTCCTCCAGCAATGCATGCGCAATCGGGTTTTCCGGCACGCGCAGGCCGATGGTCTTGCGTGCCGGATGACTCAAACGCCGCGGCACTTCCTTGGTCGCTTCCAGGATAAAGGTGTAAGGCCCGGGCGTTGCCGCTTTCAACATACGGTATTGCCGATTGTCGACTTTTGCATATTGCGCGATCTCGGAAAGGTCGCGGCACAATAGAGTCAGGTGATGCTTGTCGTCGACTCCGCGCAGTCGGCGCAGACGCTCTACCGCAGTTTTATCGTCCAGATGACAAACCAATGCATAACAGGAATCGGTTGGCAGCGCGACGATACCGCCGGCGTGAATTATTTGCACTGCCTGTTTGATCAGCCGTAGCTGCGGATTATCCGGATGAATATGAAAAAATTGGCCCATGAAAAACAGAACGGCGGTAGTTACTACCGCCGTTGCAAAAAAATGTCGGTTATTTAATGCGAGCCGCGCAGTGCAGCGATTCGTTCCTCTATCGGCGGATGGCTGGCGAACAACGCAGCCAGACCTGAGCCGTTGCCATTAATGCCGAACGATTTGAATGCCTGCGGCATATTTTCCGGCGGCTCCATGCCCCCCAGACGCGCGAGCGCTTTGACCATGGGCTGCGGGCTGCCGAGCAATTGCGCAGAGCCGGCGTCGGCGCGGAATTCACGGTAACGCGAGAACCACGCGACGATGATCGATGCGAGAATGCCGAACAGGATTTCGCATACGAACACAGTCACCATATAGCCGATGCCCGGTCCGCGGTCTTCGTTATTGCGTGAAAGCGCCCGGTCGACAAAAAAGCCGACCACGCGCGCGAGGAACACAACGAAGGTATTGACGACGCCTTGGATCAAGGTCAGCGTCACCATGTCGCCGTTGGCGACATGCGAAATCTCGTGGCCAAGCACTGCCTCGACTTCATCGCGCGTCATACTCTCCAGCAACCCGGTCGACACCGCCACCAGTGCGGAATTCTTGAACGCGCCAGTCGCGAAGGCGTTCGGCTCGCCCTCATATACTGCGACTTCCGGCATCGCAATGCCGGCGCGGTCAGCCAGCTTTTTCACGGTATCGAGCAGCCACAGTTCAGTCGATGAGGATGGCGCATCGATCACGCGCGCACCCGTTGTCCACTTCGCCATCTGCTTGCTGATCAGCAGTGAAAAAATCGCGCCGGTAAAACCAACTACCAGCGAATACACCATTAATGTGCCAAGCTGCAAACCGTTAGCGGACAGGTAGCGGTTGACGCCTAACAGCGACAGCACCACTGACATCACCAACATCACGGCAAGGTTGGTCGCAAGGAACAAGATGATTCGTTTCATTCAATAGCCCCCTCAAACTGAAAGCGATTTTTATATGCGGTTGTACTTAAGGAAATTCAAGTAGCGGCCATGATGCCAGAAAGAAAAGCCATTGAAAGCGATGTGATCAGATTCGCCAGTTGTGCCAGACCGGAACAACCGTGGCTGGCAAAGGAGGCAATGCGCCGAGTTCGACTGCCGACTCGCCTGGCGCGTGGAAATCCGAACCGCGCGAAGCAAGGAAGCCGTAGGTTTTCGCCACATGGGCAAAACGCGCAAATTCTTCGACGGTGTGGCTACCGGTGACGACTTCGATACCGACCCCGCCGAGTTGCTTGAATTCGTTCAGGAAGGCATCCAGTTCGAGATCGCTGAAATCGTAGCGTCCGGGGTGCGCGACCACCGCCATACCGCCCGCGCCGCGTATCCAGCCGACAGCGTCTTTCAACGTCGCCCAGCGATGCGGGACATAACCCGGTTTGCCCTCGACAAGGTAATTACGGAATACGCTGGCAGTGTCCTGACAAATACCGCGTTCGACCAGATAGCGGGCAAAATGGGTGCGAGAAATCAGGTTCGGGTTGCCAACAAATTTCGACGCCCCCTCGAACGCATCCGGAATTCCAGCCGCCGCCAGTTGGGCCGCCATTTCATGTGCACGACGTTCGCGGCCAGATCGTGTGCTGGCAAGACCCCGCACCAAGTTCTCGTTGGTTTCATCGATTTGCAGGCCGACGATGTGCACAGTCTTTCCCGCCCAGGTGACGGAAATTTCAACGCCGGTCACATAGCGCAACCCCAAGGCGCATGCCGCTTCGCGCGCTTGCGCAATCCCGCCAGTTTCGTCGTGATCGGTCAATGCCCAGACATCGACGCCGTTTGCCTTCGCCCGTGCTGCCACTGCCGCTGGCGTGAGAGCGCCATCGGAAACAGTGGAATGACAGTGAAGATCAACGTTGAACATATGCAAAAAATCAATAATGAAAAAACAATGGCTATTTTACGCCTGCCAGACATCTCTAGGGGCAGCGAGGTAGTTACAGGATTGCGCGCCTATCCAAGGGATACCGACAATAAAAGCCGAGTGGTCAAAATAACCTTTGAAACCAAATTTCGAAGAAATGGCTGCCGTAGCTATCGACCAAGCGGTAAAAGCGTTGCTTACGTCGGCTGTCGATGACATGAAGTTTCGGACTGAGGCAGCAGAGCGCGGGGCATTTCCGTCTGATGAAGGGTAACGCGAGATGGGGAAAAGCGTTCCGGTTTGCGCCGCCGCACGGCACGCTTCCCCATCAGCACAATGGCCGCCTGGCGAATTATTTCGCCAGTTCTTTGCCGTTGTACATCATGTTGCGCGGCTTGCCGCTACGATCGATTGCATTCAACCGATGCTGCGTGCCGGTCATGGCGCTGTACCAGGCCGGCAAGCTCTTGAAGGTCAAGACCATGTCAAAGTCGGCCGCCACACTGCCCGTATCCATCGGCACATTGCCATAACGGTCCTGGAACCAGCGCAGCCAGTCTGCTGACCCAGGAGCAGGAGAAACCAGATAATTGTTCTCCGGGCCGGTGGTTTGCGGCGGGTTCGAGGTCGCAGGCAGCAGGAAGGACTTCATCCCCACGGCAGGATTCTTGACATCCCACTGCGCGGTGCTGTGGCAGCTCATGCACGAAGAATTCTGCGCATTCTTCACCAGTTGCTGTTTGCCGTTGACGGTGTAGGCGATATCGTTCATCGCACCATCGTTCGGCCCGGACAGGCGTCCGCCCCAGCCCAGCGTTTCCGAACCGTACGCCGGCGCGGCCGGATTGTTCCAGTTCTCGACCAGCGGCGCGGACGGGTTTTTCGTGCTGTTGGCTTGCGGATCGTTGCCCCATTGCGCGCCCAGCGGCACCATCTTGTCCCAGACCGTTTTGCCTGGGGCATTCTTGTCATAAACCAGAGTGGAAAACACCCAGCCGGTCTTGGGGGCCGACTTGCTGTCCTTGACGATGATGTCGAACTGCATGAAATACGTGTTGACGACCGTGGGCGTTTTATAGTTGCCGGTGGTGGCATCGGTGGTGATGTACAGCGGCCAGGCCTGGCTGCCTTGCATCACCGGCCAGACGGTGGGATCGGCGGTGACAAATGCCGCTTTGACGATCAGCGATCCTTCCGGGAATTGCGTCGTCACCGGGGTGACAGCCGGCTTCATTGCCGTCTTGCCCCAGATTTTCTGCAGCGTCTGTGCGGCCGTCTTGTCGTAGTAAGTCAGAACGTAGGTCGTGATGGGCTTGGTCAGGC